>JAFUGI010000134.1 GCA_017469475.1 Oscillibacter sp.
AGCCGAAGTTGGCCCCGGCCACCAGGATGTCCCCCTCCTTTACCCTTTTGATAAAGTCTTTGTCGATGTCCTCCCTGCAGTGGGCCGCCAGCTCCTTCGGGTCCTGGGTCGCCAGGTACCGGGCGGGGATGATGACGTCCGTATCCACGTGGTCGCCGTATTTGTGGGCGGTTCCCTGTACGTTCATAGTGATGACCTCCTGTTCTCGTTGCGCCTCAGACGAGGGTGTCCGGATGGGCGATGTGGCCGGCGACGCCGGAGGCGGCGGCCACGGCGGGGGAGGCGAGGTACACCTCGCTCTTCACGTGACCCATGCGGCCCACGAAGTTGCGGTTGGTGGTGGAGACGCACCGCTCCCCCTCCGCAAGGATGCCCATGTACCCGCCCAGGCACGGCCCGCAGGTGGGGGTGGAAACGATGCAGCCCGCGTCCAGGAAGATGTCCGTGTACCCCTGGCGCATGGCCTCCCGGTAGACCTGCATGGTGGCGGGGATGACGATGCCCCGGACGCCGGGGGCCAGATGGCGCCCCTTCAGCACGGCGGCGGCCGCCGCCAGGTCGGGGAGCTGGCCGTTGGTGCAGGAGCCGATGACGATCTGGTGGATGGCGATGTCCGCCCCCTCCCGGGCGCTGTGGGCGTTTTCCGGCAGGTGGGGCCAGGCCACGGTGCAGTCCACCTGGGAAAGGTCGATCTCCACCGTCCGCTCATACTCCGCGTCCTCGTCCGGCTCCACGGCGGTCCAGGGGCGGTCCACCCGCTCCGCGACATACGCTCGTGTCACGTCGTCCACGGGGAAGATGCCGTTTTTGGCGCCGGCCTCGATGGCCATGTTGGAGATGGTCAGCCGGTCGTAAATGCTGAGGGCGGCCACGCCGGGGCCGGCGAACTCCAGGGACTGGTAGCGGGCGCCGTCCACCCCGATCTTTCCGATGAGGGTCAGGATCACGTCCTTCCCGGAGACGAAGGGGCGCAGCGCGCCGGTCAGGTACACCCGGATGGCGGAGGGCACCTTGAACCAGGTCTCGCCCGCCGCCATGGCGGCGCCCATATCCGTGGACCCCACGCCGGTGGAAAAGGCGCCCAGGGCCCCGTAGGTGCAGGTGTGGGAGTCCGCGCCGATGACGGCCTCGCCGGGGGCCACCAGGCCCTTTTCCGGCAGGAGGGCGTGCTCGATGCCCATCTCCCCCACGTCGTAGTAGTGGTCGATCCCGAAGCGCCGGGCAAAGGCGCGGCACTGGGCGCACTGGGTTGCCGCCTTGATGTCCTTGTTGGGGACGAAGTGGTCCATCACCAGGGCGATGCGGCTCTTGTCGAAGACCTTGTCAAAGCCCGCCGCCGTGAACTCGTTGATGGCAACGGGGGTGGTGATGTCGTTGCCCAGGACCAGGTCCAGCTTCGCCTGGATCAGCTGTCCCGCCCGGACCTGCTCCAGCCCCGCGTGGCGGGCCAGGATCTTTTGCGTCATGGTCATTCCCATGGGTGTTCCTCCTTTTTCCGGAACGGCGCCTCACTCCGCCGCCTCCAGGATCTTGTTGATGCCGTTGATATAGGCCCGGATGGACGCCTCCACCACGTCGGTGGAGATGCCGGTTCCGGTAAAGCTCTCGCCGCCGCCGGCGGAGACCTTCACCACCGCCTCGCCGATGGCGTCGCCGATGGTTCCTTCGCTTCCGTTGACGGCGTTGAGGCTGAAACTCTCCAGGTTCACGTCCATGTTCAGCATGTGGTTGATGGCTTTGTAGGCCGCCTCCACGGGGCCGGCACCGATGGCCACCTCCTCTAACTTCATGCCGGAGCGCTCCAGGCAGATGTAGGACGTGTTGGGAAGGCCCGTGCCGGAGTTGATGACGTGGCTGACCAGGCGGCAGGCCCCCTCGGCGGCGTGGCTGCGGCGGTGGAGCACCAGGGACTCCAGGTCCGAGCCGGTGATGGTCTTCTTCCGGTCCGCCATGTCCTTGAACCGGCCGAAGACCTCCTCCAGGGCGGCGTCGTCCAGCTCGTAGCCCATGGAGGAAAGCTTTTCCCGCAGGGCGTGCTTTCCGGAGTGCTTGCCCAGGACCATGGTGTTCTGGGGGATGCCCACGTCGGCGGAGTTCATGATCTCGTAGGTCTGGGCATTGGCGATGACGCCGTGCTGGTGGATGCCGGACTCATGGGCAAAGGCGTTGGCCCCCACGATGGACTTGCTGGGGGCGATGGGCACGCCGGTGATGTTGCTGAGGAGCTTGCTGGAGCGGTAGATCTGCCGGGTGTTCACCCCGGTCTCCGCCTGATAGAAGTCCCGCCGGGTGCGGATGGCCATGACGATCTCCTCCAGGCTCGCGTTGCCCGCCCGCTCGCCGATGCCGTTGACCGTGCACTCCACCTGGGTGGCGCCGGCCTGAACGCAGGCCAGGGAATTGGCCACCGCCAGGCCCAGATCGTCGTGGCAGTGGACGGAGATGTCCGCGTGCTCCACCCCCGCCACGTGCTCTTTGAGGTAGCGGATGAGGTCCCCCATCTCCTGGGGCGTGGCGTAGCCCACGGTGTCGGGCACGTTCAGCGTGGTGGCCCCGGCGGCCACGGCGTTGGAGTAGCACTGGGCCAAAAAGGCCCGGTCGGAGCGGGAGGCGTCCTCCGCGGAAAATTCGATGTCCTCGCAAAAGCCCTTGGCATAGGCCACCATGTCGCTGATGCGCTGGAGCACCTGCTCCCGGGTCATTTTCAGCTTATACTCCATGTGGATGTCGGAGGTGGCCAAAAACACGTGGATGCGGGGGTGGCGGGCGTCCTTCACGGCGCCCCAGGCGGCGTCGATGTCCCCCTTGGTGCAGCGGGCCAGGGACGCCACCGTGCACCGCTCCACCGCGGCGGAGATGGCCTGCACGCTCTTGAAGTCCATGGGCGAGGCGATGGCGAAGCCCGCCTCGATGATGTCCACCCCCAACGTTTCCAGCTGCCGGGCCATCTCGATCTTCTCCCGCAGGTTCATGCTGCACCCGGGGGACTGCTCCCCATCCCGCAGCGTGGTGTCAAAAATCTTGATGCGCGTCATGTCGTATCCTCCTCTATCGTCGGTTTTTCCGGTAAAAACGCCTTGCCGGCGGTCCGCAGGCAAAAGAAAAAAGCCCTCGTCTCTCGCAAGAGACGAAAGCCTGAACTTCCGCGGTACCACTCTCATTGGCAGGATGGCCCTGCCCGCTTCCGGCATCGGCGCGCCCTGCGCGTGAATGCCGCCTCTCTGGTAACGGTGAGGACGCCCGTTCCCGCCTACGCAAGCTTCAGCGGGAATACTCGAGGGCCAGTGACGTTCTCCCCCTTGGCACCGCCTCGCAGCAACCGGCGGCTCTCTGAAGCGCTTGGAGGGAACTTTCTCCCTGTCATCGTATCTGACATATGTGACTGAAAGTTAGAATACAGAACTTTGGGGCGTTTGTCAACCCTCAATTTTGATCGCTCCGGGCCTCCCTTGGCCGGGTGGAAGTTCTGCGGCACCGGGGCAGACGCGCCCCCTTGGCGAACTGAAAACCGCTTGACAAACGGGACAGGGCGTGTTACAGTGAGCTAACAATTTTCCGTGAGGGAGTAGCAGGCGCGGCCGCAAGGGCGCGCAGCAAGTCAACACACTGGCTCTCGGGCCTGGCTTGCTTTCAATTGCGAGACTCATGTATGGCTGTTGGCGGCGATACAGGGGTCACTTTGCGCAGACTTCGGGTATGGCGGCAGCCGTACCCGATTTTTTTGTGAGGGGGACCTTTTGCAATGGCGTGGAACGTGAGCTTTTTTCTCAACAGTATCCTGCTGGGGGTGGGCCTTGCCATGGACGCCTTTTCCGTATCCCTTGCCAACGGGCTCCATGAGCCCCGGATGCGCCGGCGGCGGATGTGCGCTGTGGCGGGGGTGTACGGCGCCTTTCAGGCCCTGATGCCCATGAGCGGGTGGGCCCTGGTGCGCACCATTGCGGAGCAGTTCCGCGCCTTCCAGCGCTGCATCCCCTGGATCGGCTTTGCCCTGCTGGTGTGGATCGGCGGCAAGATGCTGCTGGAGGCCGTGCGGGGAGAGGCAGAGGAGGAGATGCCCGCCCTCAGTGCCGGGATCCTCTTCGTCCAGGGGGTGGCCACCTCCATCGACGCCCTCAGCGTGGGCTTCGCCATCGCGGACTACGGCCCCGCCGCCGCGCTGGCGTCCTCCCTCATCATCGCCGCCGTCACCTTCTGCATCTGCATGGCGGGGCTGGCTCTGGGCCGCCGGTTCGGCACGGTCCTCTCCCGGCGGAGCGGCCTGCTGGGCGGCGTGATCCTCATCGGCATCGGGGTGGAGATCCTGCTGCGGGCGATCTTGTAACGGTCCCTTGTGAAGCGCGGCTCGGGGTACTCTTGAGGCGGCAGGGCCGCCGCAAAGGGGAGCTCGGCGTTCCTTCGCGGCAAAGGGTCGGGCCCCTTGCGCGTTTTGGGCTCGGCCATGATCCGATCGTACCGCGAGGGGGAGCCGCAGGGCCGGCGGGGCATCAGGGGGGACGCCCCCTCTTTTTTCGGAAAATGTTGTTGCGCAAGTTTTTCCATAATGGAAACGCCACCGGGGAAAGGCCCCCATTCCCCGGGGTTTTGCACATTTTCCACAGGGTTTTCCACACCGTTATGTCAACTTTTTGAGCCGCCGAAAAGTTCCCCCTGCCGCCCCGGG
>JAFUGI010000135.1 GCA_017469475.1 Oscillibacter sp.
CGTCGTCGCGGACTTCGTATCGTTCGCAACGGCGTTTTCTTTTTCAAAGCAAACGCCATCGCTCATTCACTCCGTCGCTCCTCCTTTCCAAATCGAACCCGCTTCGCTGGGCTTCGATTTGGGGACTGCGTTTGTCGTTATCATCATTCGTATCAAACCACCCGGGGCCCTGCTGGGCTCCGGGTGGTTTGCCGTCTGTGGCGCTGTGCATATCCACCGGGTTCGACGCCGAGCCGCAGCGAGGCGTGTCGAAGCGGCCCTCAAGGGCCTGGCGATAAAAAGTAGAAGCGCCCCCGCCAAAAATAGCAAAGGCGCGCTTCTATCGCAGAGGCTTTACCGCCCTCGCCGGAGCGGGTGAAGGGGAGCCTCTGTTTGCAGGATCCTCCGGGCAGAGGGAAAAAGCAGCAGAAACTCTCAAAACACATTCACCGTCGTCCTCTTTTTCCCCGCCGCGGCAGCTTGCTTTTCTCCGGTACTGCTGATATAATGACCATAAAATAGTCATTATATCGCGCATACCGCCTCTTTGGGGCGGGGCGCTTCCATTTTCCGGGCTGCCGATGGCGGCGCCTGGCGGCATGTCCGCGGGACATGCTGTCACTTTTTCAGCGAACCAAATCTGCGTCCCGGCGGGACCGGGACGGAACGGAGGCAGCTATGCAGTTCAGCAAACGACTTGACCGCTTCGGAGATGAGATCTTCGCCGCTCTCAATGAGCGCCGGCTCCAGCTGGAAAAAGAGGGAAAAACCATCTACAACCTCAGCGTCGGCACCCCGGACTTCACCACCGCCCCCCACATCAAGCAGGCCCTCATCGACGCCGCCGCCGACCAGAACAACTGGAAGTACTCCCTGCGGGACGCGCCGGAGCTGCTGGACGCGGTGTGCGCCTACTATCAGCGCCGCTTCGGCGTGACCATCACGCCGGACATGGTGTGCAGCTGCTACGGGAGCCAGGAGGGCATCGGCCACATGGGCATGGTGCTGTGCGACGAGGGGGACACCGTTCTGCTGCCCACCCCCTGCTACCCGGTGTTCATCGCCGGGAGCCTGCTGGCCGGAGCGGAGCCCTACTACTATCCAATGGTGAAGGAGAACGGCTTCCTCCCCGATCTGGACGCCATTCCCGAGGATGTGGCCCGCAGGGCCAAGTACATGATCGTCTCCCTGCCCTCCAACCCCACCGGCAGCATCGCGACGCCGGACCTGTACCAAAAGATCATCGCCTTCGCAAAGCGGTACGACGTGGTCATCATCCACGACAATGCCTACAGCGACATCATCTTCGACGGTGCCCACGGCGGCAGTTTCCTGGCCTATGACGGCGCGGCGGAGGTGGGCGTGGAGTTTTTCAGCCTGTCCAAGAGCTTCAACCTGACCGGCGCCCGCATCAGCTTCTGCATCGGCCGGCCGGACATCATCGCGGCCTTCCGCAAGCTGCGGGGGCAAATTGACTTCGGCATGTTCCTGCCCCTGCAAAAGGTGGCCATCGCCGCCCTGACGGGGCCCACGGACATGGTGGAAGAGCAGTGCGGCAAATACCAGGAGCGGCGGGACGCCCTGTGCGGGGGGCTGCGGTCCATCGGCTGGGACGTGGCGGACAGCCACGGCAGCATGTTCATCTGGGTGCCCATCCCGGCGCGGTACACCAGCAGCATGGACTTCTGCATGGACCTGATCCAGCGTGCCGGCGTCATCTGCACTCCCGGCGTCAGCTTCGGCCCGGCGGGAGAGGGATATGTACGCATGGCGCTGGTGCTGCCGCCGGAGCAGCTGCGTGCGGCGGTGGAGGCCATTCGGCAAAGCGGCATCCTGGAGGGCTGAGGGCCGCACCTCAGCGGAGCAAAAATACAAGACCGGAGCGAAATCGCTCCGGTCTTGTTGTCTGTAAGTTTCTGCTGGGGTGATGGGCCCCATGGGGCAGCCTCAGTCCGCCTCGCCGGTGACCCAGGGCAGCACACCGTAGCCCACGATGGCGGGGTCGTTCAGGGCGTAGGTCCGCACCGCCGCCACGCCCCGGCTATTGCCCTCGATGGTGTAGAGGATGTTATCCTTCACCATCAGCACCGCGCCCACGTGGTCGGGGTCCCGGCCGCCGCTCCAGTCGAAGAAGACAAAGTCGCCGGGGATAGGGAGATACGTCCCTTCCTCATCTCGGCCATGCCATTCCTGCCCGAGATCGCCCGGGGCGTCCCTGGAACCCCACACCGCATTTTGGAACCACGCCATGCCGTCGTCCACGTCGGCAAAGCGCGGGACCGCCCGCAGGTTGCCCTTCATTTTGTCCGCCGCCCAGGAGAGGAAGCAGGCGCACCAGGGCGTGGAGGGAGACCAGCGGGGGTCCGCAGCATAACCGCCGATGTACCACTCGGAAAAATAGTGATAGGTGTCGTCCTCCGCCGGCGTCTTGATCTCACCGAGACTGCCAAACTGGGCGGAGAGCACGGCCAACATGGCATAGCGGGCTTTTTTCTCCGTGTCGGTCAGCTCTTTTTTCGATTCTTCCTTCACCTCATCGAGCAGGCTCTCCGCTGCCTTCTCCGCATCCCCCTGAGCCTTATTCAACCCGGTGATGCCATTTCGGCAGTAGACGGCGGTGGCGTACTCCCCCGCCTCGGTCTGCACCTTCACGTGCAGCAGCTGGCCGTCCAAAAAGGCGGAGGCGTTTTGCACGTCCTCCAAAAGGACCGTGTTGTTGGTGGAGAGGGTGCCCTTGCCGGAGTCGTAGCGCAGCAGGGCGGCGCCCGCCTCGCCCTCCTCGCCCTCGGCGCGGAGGGTCCAGCTCAGGCCGTCACCGGCCACCTCCCGGATGGTGCCGCTGCCAGCCAGCTTTTCCACCATGGTCAGCACGGTGCGCTCCGTCCAGCGGCTCCGGGCAGTCTCCATGGCGGCGGTCTGCGTCCGGAAGCCCAGCAGCAGCACGGTGCCCGCCGCCAGCATCACGATGGAGCAGCAGAGCATCACCACCACCAGCTCCACCAGCGTGGTACCCTGTTCTCCGTGTCTGCCTGTCATGGTCATGCCCTCCTTCCCGTCAGGTCTCGTCGGATGCTTCGGCCTGGTCGATGATCTGATAGGATGTATACGTCACCGCCGCGCCGGAGATCTGGTACTTTTCTTCTGTGACTTCAGCCTCTACTCCGTCAATGGTCTCTGTTTTGGTCGTAGATTTATCTTTGATGTGAGGCAGGACCTCCAAGGTCGTTGAAATGACGATCTGCGAATCCGGAACAGCCGTGGCAATCGGAATGAGCAGAATCGCCTTCGTGTCTCCGTTCACATCCCTGTCTTCCCATTTCCATGTAGTCTGGTCCGTCTCCAGCTTCTTGCTTGCCGCAGTAATATCCGGTCTGCCCTTGGCATATGCCTCGAAATTGTCTTTTGCATCGCCCTCGTCCCCGTCTTGGACCCCGGTCTCATATGTTTCCAGCTGCGCGATCAGCTCCTCGATCGCGCCCTCCGCCTCGTACAGGGCACGGGTGCGCTGGATGGAGCGCTCCTGAGTCTGGAGGTTGCGCAGCGCCACGGTGCAAACGCCGGTGACGATGGCGCACAGCACCACCACGACCACCAGCACATAGATGAGGATATACCCCTCGTCCCGCCGTTTCATGTGCCGCCACCTCCGCTCTCCGCCGGGCGGACATAGGTGTGGACCTCCACGTCCCCGCCCCGGCTGGTGACCGTGAGGTCATAGCCAATGACGGGGTCACTTCCCGAATCCAGGTCAGCTGTGGCCGTGACCGCCACCTCCGGGAATCGTGTGGTGTAGTCACCATCATGATCGTACCCCTCCGCCATCAGGGTCTCCACGGCGCGGCTCACCGCCAGCTCCGCCCGCATCAGCTGCTCGCTGCGGGCATTGACCCGGAAGGAGAGCACCAACCCCGTGCAGGCCGGGACCACCACGAACCCCAGCACCGCAATAGCGGTCAGGACCTCCACCAGGGAAAATCCGTCCGTTTTGTTTTGTTTGCCGCGGCTCATGGCGTCACCTCCCTGTCAGCTCGCTTCCTCTTCCATGGTATAGATGTTGTCCTTGCCCACCTTCTCCGGGGCGTCCACCTCGGGGACCTCGTACACGTCCGTGTAGTCGCTGAGCACATAGCACAGCACGGTCATCTCGCCGGTGGCCTTGTCCGTCTCCTTGTCGTAGTCCACCCGCACATTCCGCACGGAGGTGACGCGCTCGTCCGTTGCCAGGAAGCGGACCAGGTCCTGCAATCCCTGGTAGTTGGTCTCATAGTTGACCACCAGGGAAACGCCGCCCAACACGCCGTTGTTCAGGACCTTCAAATACTCCATGCTGCCGAAGTTGAAGTCGATGAGAAGCTCGTCGTCTTCGTCGGTCTTCTCCTTCCGTTCCTCCTGGGCCTTTTTCTTCGCGTCGTTGAAAATATCCTCCAGGTACAGGATGTAGAGGATCTGGTCCTCCTCCCGCATCTCCGTGGGGAACTTTTCGCACAGGGCCTTCCAGCTCTCGTTCACAGTCTCCTTGGCCGGGTCGATGAGGGGCTGGACCTCCGCGTACCTGCGGTCGTCCTCAATGGTCTGGCGCAGGCTCTGGATGCTCATGTTCAAAAGCAGCTGCTCCGCCTCGTACTTGAGCTTGGCCGGCCGGTAACCCAGAAAGTATACCGGCACCGCCGCCGCCAGCAGCAAAAACGCCAGCAACAGCTTCCAATTTCGCTTCAGGAAGTTCATTCCGCCACCTCCAGCTTCGCGGCCTTGTCCCCGCGGGAGAGGCCCTTGCGCTCCAGCTCCGCCTGGATCAGCTCATCCTTGTAGTTCAGCGTCACCATGAAGTAGATGCGCGTGTCCGGCTCCGCCGGCTCCTCCGCCGCGCCGCCGCCGTATACGCTGCCGCCAGGCAGCTGGCTGAGGAGGCTGTTCAGGGCGGAGTTTCCGCTATTGCCGGTGTTGGCGCCGTTGTTCATGCCGCTCATGAGATAGGGGATCAGCGCCTGCAAAAGGGCATTGTTGTCCGTGGCGGTCCCCGCCGGATTCGTGGTCGTGGTGCTGCCGCCGGAGGAGGTACCGGTATTCCCCGTGAGGGCGGAGGTCAGGGCGCCCAGGGCGCTGTTGACGCCAGGCTTGCTCCGGCCGCCGGAGGAGCTTCCGGAACTGCCGCCGGACTCCCCGGAGCTGCTGCCGCCCATCAGGTCCTTGATGAGCCGCTCCGTGTCCAGCGAGCCGGCGGAGGCGTCCTCCTTCACCCGGCCCATGGCCACCGCCAGATAGTAGGCCGCCCGCTTGCTCAGATCGGGACTGGTCAGGATCAGGTCCTCCGTGTGGCCGATGGTCTTTTCATCCTTGGTGAGAATGTCCACCAGCTCCGGCAGGGCCTTGCGCGCAGAGGTCAGGTCCCGCTTCTGGACCGCGTCCATCAGCGTCCGGTTCTGCACCAGATCGTCCACGATATAGACGTAGAGCAGCATGTCCTTGGACTTGCGGTGCATGTCCTCCTCAAACAGCTGGTAGAAGAGATAGTCCGCCGCCAGGTCCTTGGTGAACATAGTCCGAAGGGCCGTCTCCCGCTCCTTGACGGTGGCCCGCTTGATGAGGTAATCGTACTCATAGTCCACGGAAGGCACGGTGCAGTACTCCTGCAGCAGCGCCAGGCGCTGCTCCTCCGTGAGGGAGTCCATAGCCGCCTCGATGTCCGCCTGGGTAAAGGTGCGGTTGTTGAGGGCCTGCTGGAGCAGAGCGCTCAGCTCCGCGGAGGACAGGTTGGACCCGGAGGAGGCCCCGGAGGTTGCCAAGGCCTCCCGCAGGATGGGGATCAGGCCGGAGATGTCAAAATCCTCGCTGCCCTCGGTGGGGGGCGCCTCCGTCTGGGCAGCCTCCTCCATGATGCGCACCAGGGACGCAACGTCAAACTCCGTGCCGCCCTCGGTGGGGGGCGCCTCCGTCTCCGCGGTGTCGGAGGAGTCATCGCTCTGGGGGATGGACACCAGCGGCGCCTCCCGACCATAGGACCCCCAGGGGATCTCCGGGCCGGAATAGTTGGACCCCTTGGCGCCCGGCGGGCCGATGGAAAGGTCGGAAATGTAGCTCAGAGAGGCGTACTTCATGTCCCGCATGGACTTGATGAGATAGGCCGCCGTCTCCTTGTCCGGGCAGACGAACTGGAGCCACATGCCCTCGTCGTTGATGAGGGCGTGGAGGGCGCTGGCAGACTCCGGCATCAGCTCCTCCAGCTCGTCCAGGATCAATCCCAGATTGTCGTTATAGGTGCGAAGGGAGTCGAACAGGGTCTCCCAGTCGCTGCTGTAGCTGTCGTACAGGGACTCATACTCCTGGTAGCGGTTGGCGTTGCCGGCGTTTTGCGCCGCCTGGAGCTGCAGGGTCTGCTGTGTGCTGCGAAGGCCGCTGAGGGTGGTGTCCCACACTACGCGGGAGCCAAAGTTCACCACCAGCGCCGCCAGCAGCGCCGCGCCGCCGGCGGCCACCAGCACATACTGCCACGCCTGGCCCAGCTGCTCCGAGGCCCGGCTCACATGGTTCATGGTGGGAAGGCCGAAGTCCCGTCCCGTC
>JAFUGI010000136.1 GCA_017469475.1 Oscillibacter sp.
ACCAAGCGCGGCCTGCCAAGCGTCTCCTTCCGCCGGGCGCGGCGACCAGGGGCCGCCCCGGCGGGCCGGCTGCGGCGGGGCAGCTCCCCGCCGTGTATGTCAATTTTCCAGAGCTTTCAGCTTGCTCGCGATGTAGCTCACCGCATCGCCCACAGTCTTGAGGGAGGCCAGCTCCTCCTCCTGGGTCTCGGAGACCTCAAACTCCTCCTCCATGGCCATGACCAGCTCCACCAGGTCCACGGAATCGGCGCCCAGGTCCTCCTCAAAGGAGGTCTCCATGGTCACCTCCGCAGGCTCCATGGCAAACTGCTCCGCCACCAGCTCCCGCATCGTTTGGAAAATTTCTTCGATCGACATTCCTGTTTTCACTCCTAATGGAATTTGTATGCCGGCAGGCATGGGGTCCTGTCCCGCCGTTGTCCCGACCGCCGTAGAAGCCGCGTCAAAGCGGTCCGCTCCGGCGGGGCGAAGGCGCTCTCCTGCCGCCTGCCACAGTGCTGAGGCAATCATACGGCAGGCGGCCTCCCCTGTCAAGGGGGAATCACATTTTTTCCTGCTCCCGCGACACCTTCATCAGCTCGATGTCCCGCTCGATGTCGGCGATAAAGCCGCTCTCAGCGTACTCCTTGGCCCGCAGGATGGCGTTGGAGATGGCCCGGGCATCCGAGGAGCCGTGGGCCTTGATGACGGGCTTGGAGATGCCCAAAAAGGCAGTGCCGCCCACTTCGCTGGGGTCCAGCAGCTTTTTCAGCTCTCCCAGCTCGCCCTTGACCATGCCCGCCGCCAGCTTCATCTTGGTGCTGGAGAGGAACATCTTCTTCAGCTCGCCCATGAGGAATTTGGCCGTGCCCTCCAGGCTCTTGAGCATGACGTTGCCGGAAAACCCGTCCGCCACGATGACGTCCGCGCCGCCCAGCATGGCGTCCCCCGCCTCGATGTTGCCCACGAAGCGGATACGGCCCGCGTCGCCGGCCTCCTTCAGCAGGGCATAGGCCTCGTGGCGAAGGGTATCTCCCTTCTCCTCCTCAGCGCCGATGTTCAAAAGGGCCACCCGGGGCTCCGGGATGCCGCACACCCGCTTTGCGTAGTAACTGGCAAGGTAGGCGAACTGGAGCAGATACTCCGGCGTACACTCGGCGTTGGCGCCGCAGTCGCACAAAATGGCCCGGCCCGACGCGGTGGGGAGCACCGGTCCCATGGCCGCCCGACGGATGCCCCGGATGCGCTTGACCAGCAGGGTGGCCCCCGCCAGCAGCGCGCCGGTGGACCCGGCGGAGACGAAGGCATCCCCCGCCCCGTCCCGCAGCAGCGTCAGCCCCACGGTGAGAGAGGAGTCCTTTTTCTTCTTAAAGGCGGTGGCGGGGTCGTCCGCGATCTCCACCACCTCGCTGGCGTCCCGGATCTCCACGCCGGCGGGCAGCGTCTGGCAGCCGCACGCCTTCACCGCCCGCAGCACCTCCGCCGCCCGGCCCACCAGCAAAATGTCCACGCCGTGGGCCTTGTGGGCCTCCAGCGCACCCTGCACAACGGCCTGGGGGGCGTTGTCCCCGCCCATGGCGTCTACGATGATCTTCATGCCAGCACCTCCGTTTTCAGCTGTTCAATGATCGCCAGGGACCGCTGGGAGAGCTCCGCGTTTTTGTTGCGTTTGCCCTTTACCCGGTGGTCCAGGGGCGGAATGATCCCAAAGTTGATGTTCATGGGCTGGAACGCCGTGACCGACGGGTCGGAGACGTACAGCCCCAGGGCGCCGATGGCCGTCTCCCGGGGAAAGTCGATGGGGGGCAGCCCCCGCAGGCGGCGGGCCGTCTCCACTCCCACCAGAAAGCCGCTGGCGGCGGACTCCACGTATCCCTCCACCCCGGTCATCTGACCGGCGAAGGAGATGCGAAGCTCCGTTTTCAGCCGGTAGTACCGGTCCAGCAGGCGGGGGCTATCCAGAAAGGTGTTGCGGTGCATCACGCCGTAACGCAGGAATTCCGCGTCGTGCAGGGCGGGGATCATGGAGAAGACCCGCCGCTGCTCAGGGAATTTCAGGTGGGTCTGAAAGCCCACCAGATTGTAGACCGAGCCCTCCGCGTTGTCCCGCCGCAGCTGCACCACGGCAAAGGGCTCCCGCCCCGTCCGGGGATCCCGGAGGCCCCGGGGCTTCAGCGGCCCGTAGCAAAGGGTGTCCCGCCCCCGGCGAGCCATGACCTCCACAGGCATGCACCCCTCGAAGACGGCCTTGTCCTCAAAGCCGTGGACCTCCGCCTCCTGGGCGGTGGTCAGGGCCTCCCAAAAGGCCAGATACTCCTCCTCCGTCATAGGGCAGTTTACATAATCCGCCGTCCCCCGGTCGTACCGGGAGCCCAGCCACGCCTTGTCCATGTCCACGCTGGCAGCGGATACCAGCGGCGCCGCCGCATCGTAAAAGTGGAGGGCAGTGCCCTCCCCCAGCAGGGTCTGGAGGCGCCGGGCCAGAGCGTCGGAGGTCAGGGGGCCGGAGGCCACCACCACCTCGCCGTCGGGAAGCTCCGTCACCTCGCCGGGGACTACGGTGATGTTGGGGTGGGAGCGGATGCGCTCCGTCACCAGAGCGGCAAAGCCGTGGCGGTCCACCGCCAGGGCGCCGCCGGCCTCCACCCGGGTCGCGTCCGCGCAGGAGAGGATCAGGGAGTCCAGCCGGCGCAGCTCCTCCTTCAAAAGGCCCACCGCGTTTTCCAACTGGTCGGACCGCAGGGAGTTGGAGCAGCACAGCTCCGCAAAGTGCTCCGTGGTGTGGGCCGGGGTCTTTTTCTCCGGCTTCATCTCCCGCAGTGTCACGTGAACGCCCCGCTGGGCCAGCTGCCAGGCGCACTCGCTGCCGGCGAGGCCGGCGCCGATCACCGTTGCATCCATCATGCGTCCCTCTTGGCCGCCGTTTTCCGGGCGGCAGTGGTCTTTTTGGTCGTCGTCTTCACGGCGGCAGTCTTTTTGGCGGCCGCGGGCTTCTTGGCCGCTGCCTTAGCGGCAGTCGTCCTGGCTGCTGCCTTGGCCGCCGCCCTGGCGCTCTTGCGCTCCGGCGCCTTGGCCGCGTCCTCTGCGGCGTCTCCACTCCCCTCCGCCTTGGTCCGGCGGGGATAGCCCCGCTTGTCCTCCGGCAGGAAGTCGGCGCACGCCGGATTGATGCAGAAGGCCTTGTGATAGCCCTTGCCCGGGCGCTTGAACATGGTCTGGCCGCAGGTGGGGCAGTTGTCCTTCACCGGCACGTCCCAGGTCATGAAATCGCAGGTGGCGGGGGTGCTCTTGGTGGCCACCTGATGCTCACAGCAATAATAGGTATACTGCTTTTTTGTGGTCTGGCTGACGCCGGTGCGCTTCATCAGCCGGCCGCCGCACTTGGGGCACTTGCCGGGCATCTCCACCACCAGCGGCATGGTAAAGCCGCACTCGGGATACCCGGGGCAGGCCAGGAACCGGCCGAACCGGCCGGACTTGACCACCAGATTCCGCCCGCACAGGGGGCAGATCTCCTCGCTGACCTCGTCTGGCACCTTGAGATGCACGCCCTCCAGGGCGGTCTCCGCCGCCTCCAGCTCCTGCTGGAAGCCGCCGTAGAAATTGCGCAGCACGTCCTTCCAGGGCGTCTTCCCCTCCTCCACGGAGTCCAGCTGCCGCTCCATCTGGGCGGTGAATTTCAGGTCCGCGATGTCGGTGAAGCGCTCCTTCATCAGCTCCGTCACCACCCGGCCCAGGTTGGTGATGTGCAGATACTTGCCCTCCTTGATGACATAGCCCCGGTCCAGGATGGTGGACACGGTGGGGGCGTAGGTGGAGGGGCGGCCGATGCCCTGCTCCTCCATGTCCCGGATGAGGGTGGCGTCGGTATAGTGGGCGGGGGGCTGGGTGAAGTGCTGATCCCGGGCAAAGCCCCGCAGCGCCAGCACCTCCCCCTCCTGCAGGGCAGGCAGGGGAGACTCCTTCTCCTCCTTCTCCTCGTCCTTCCCCTCCTCGTACACCGCGGTGTACCCGGAGAATTTCAGGCTGGAGGAGCTGGCGTGAAAATCGTGGGCCCCGGCGCCGATCTCCACGGAGACGCTGTCATAGACGGCGTTGGCCATCTGGCAGGCCAAAAACCGGCTCCAGATCAGCCGATACAAATTGTACTGCTCCCGGGTCAGGTCGCCCTTGAGCTGCTCCGGCGTCCAGGCGACGTTGCTGGGGCGGATGGCCTCATGGGCGTCCTGTGCGCCGGCCTTGGCCTTGTAGCGGTTGGGCTTTTCGGGCACGTAGCCCGCGCCGTACCGCCCGGCGATGAAGCGGCGGGCGTCGGCGATGGCCTCCTCCGAAAGGCGCAGGGAGTCCGTTCTCATGTAGGTGATGAGGCCCACGGTGCCCTCCCCCGCGATGTCCACGCCCTCATAGAGCTGCTGGGCGATGGCCATGGTCCGCCGGGGCGTCATGGCAAACTTGCGGGACGCCTCCTGCTGCATGGTGGAGGTGGTGAAGGGCGGGGCGGGCTTGCGGATCTTGTCCGTGCGCTTGAGGGAACGGACGAAAAAGGTTTCTCCCTCCGTCTCCGCCACCACGGCGTCCACCTCCGCGGCGGACTTGAGCTCCGTCTTCTTTCCGTTTTTTCCATGGTACCGGGCGGTAAAGGCGGCGGCCTTCTCCCCCAGCTTTGCGTCCAGCGTCCAGTACTCCTCCGGCTGGAAGGCCTCGATCTGGCGGTCCCGGTCGTCCACCATGCGGGTGGCAACGGACTGGACCCGCCCGGCGGAGAGGCCCTTGCGCACCTTTTTCCACAGCAGGGGGCTGAGCTTATAGCCCACCAGCCGGTCCAGGATGCGGCGGGTCTGCTGGGCGTCCACCAGGTCCTGGTCGATCTGGCGGGGGGCCTGGATGCTCTCCTGCACCACCCGGCGGGTGATCTCATTGAAGGTGACCCGCTTGGCCTTGCCGTCCGGCAGGTCCAAAAGCTCCTTCAAATGCCAGGAGATGGCCTCCCCTTCCCGGTCCGGGTCGGTGGCGAGATACACAGTCTCCGCCGCCTTGGCGGACTTTTTCAGGTCCCGGATGATGTCCTCTTTTCCCTTGATGGGCTTGTAGACCGGCTCGAAATCCTTCTCCACATCTACGCCCAGGGTGCTTTTGGGCAGGTCCCGCAGGTGGCCCATGCTGGCCTTGACCTCATAGTCCCTGCCCAGATATTTTCCAATGGTCTTGGCCTTCGAGGGTGACTCCACGATGACCAGGCTTTGCTTTGCCATAGTTACCTCCAAGCGCCCGCGGCGCGTATTGATGATCCGACAAACGATCCCCGGCGGCCCCTCACGGCCGCAGCTCCACAAGGCGGGTATAGCGCTTGCCGCTGTGCTGGCAGACCAAACCGTCGATCTCCAGCACCGTCAGGGCAGAGAGCACCCGCCGGGTGGGGATGCCGCTGTCCTCGATGAGGTCGTCCGCCAGGATGGGCGCCTCCAGATCAAGGAGGCGCAGCAGGGCGATTTGATCGTCAGTAAGGCCGCCCTGGGAAAGACTCACAGTGGGCGGCGCGGCGACGGCCTCCTTCTCCGGGGGCTGGGGCGCCGCCACCGGCGGCGGCAGAGGCTGCACCGCTTCCGCGTGCAGCTTGTCCGGAAAGCGGTGGACGTATTCTCCCAGCAGGTCCCAGGGGTCCGCCACCAGTCCCGCTCCCTCCCGGATGAGCCGGTTGCAGCCCCGGCTGGCCGGGGCGTCAATGGGACCGGGAACGGCGAACACGTCCCGTCCCTGCTCCAGCGCCGCGGCGGCGGTGATGAGCGCGCCGCTGCGCTCCGGGGCCTCCACCACCAGCGCGGCTACGCACAGGCCCGACAAAATGCGGTTTCGGGCGGGGAAATGGCCGGGCGCCGGCTCCGTGCCCGGCGGATACTCGGAAAGAAGCACCCCTGCGGCGGCGATGTCCTCATAGAGATCCCGGCTGGTGCGGGGTTAGGCCACATCCAGTCCGTTCCCCACCACGCCCGCCGTGATGCCGCCCGCCCGCAGGGCGCCCCGGCTGGCCGCCGCGTCGATGCCCCGGGCCAGTCCGCTGACCACCACGGCGCCGCCGGAGGTCAGCCCGTAGCCCAGC
>JAFUGI010000137.1 GCA_017469475.1 Oscillibacter sp.
ATAGGCGTATTTGGTCAGCACCGTCAGGATGAACACCTCCACATCGGCGGGGAGGGCATTCTCCCGGTCCAGATCGGCCTCCAGGACCTGACCCTTCAGCCGCACCAGCACCTTCCGGTCGCCCAGGGGCAGGAAACCGGAATTCGCTTCGCTTGCGTCGAAGCCCTGGCGGGTGAGGAACAGGGTGAACTTATCCCGGTAGGGGGCGGAATCGTAGGGGCAGAACACGGCGCAGTTGCCGCACTCGTTGCACATCCGGTCCACATGGAGGATCTGCCGCCGCCCGTCGGGCAGGACGATGACCACATTGGCCCGGTTGGGGCACACGTCGGCGCACACCTGGCACACCACATTGCACTTGAGGCACCGGTCCCCCTCGCACTTGGCGCTGCGGCACAGGATGCCCTTCTTGGCGATGGCCTCCTCCGCTGTCGCCACAGCCTTGCCGGGGACGGAATAACTGTGGGCCGCGCCGATGACGGCGTCGGCAAAGCCCTGGGCGTCGGCGATGCCCTCCACCACAGTGGCGGGGCCCCGCATGGCGTCGCCGCCCACGTAGACGCCGGGGAGGTTGGTCTTGAAGTCGGGGATGCCCCGCTTGTCCACCTCGATGCCGTTGGCGGTGAAGAGACTGCTCTCCACCTTCTCGCCCACGGCGGAGATCACGGTGTCGCAGGGGATGGAGACCAGCTCTCCCGTGGGCTCGGGGGAGCGGCGTCCGGAGGCATCCGGCGCGCCCAGGCGCATCTTCTCGCAGATGAGCTTGCCGTTTTTCTGCTCCACCGGTGCCACCAGCTCCAAAAACTCCACGCCGTCGGCCATGGCCAGCTCCAGCTCCTCAGCGTCGGCGGGCATGAACTTCCGGGTCCGGCGGTAGACGAGGGTGGAGGACTTGGCTCCTGCCCGCAGAGCGGCCCGGGCGGCGTCCATGGCGGTGTTGCCGCCGCCCACCACGGCCACGTGCCCCAGGGGGACCTCCTTTCCGGCCTTCAGATCCTTCAGCCAGGAGATGACGGGCACCACGTTTCCGGGGATGTCCAGCCGTCCCGCCTTCCAGGCGCCCACGGCGAAGAAGATGTGGGTGTATCCCTGCTCCTTCAGCTCCGCAACGGAGGGGGCCTCGGTATTGAGGCGCACGTCCACGTTCATCTTTTCCATGAGCGCCACGTCCTTGTCGATGGCGGCGTCCGAGATGCGGAAGGAGGGGATCACCTGCCGCACGATGCCGCCTAAGCGGTCGCTGCGCTCGAAGAGGGTCACGGGGATGCCCGCCCGGCCCAAGAAGTAGGCGGCGGACATGCCGGTGGGGCCGCCGCCGATGATGGCGGCCTTCACGTTCGTTGCGGCGGGGACCGGCGGGCGGAGCTTGGCAAGGTACGCGTCATACCCCCGCTCCGCGGCCACCAGCTTGGTGGCGCGGATCTGCACGGAGTCCTCATAGAAATTCCGGGTGCACTTGGTCTGGCAGCGGTGGGCGCAGATGGTGCCGGTGATGAAGGGCAGGGGGTTCTTTTCGGTGATAAGGCGCAGGGCGGAGGCGTATTCCCCCTTGCGGCACAGCTCGATATACTCCGGAATGTCCTGCCGGATGGGGCAGCCGCCCTTGCAGGGGGCGGTGAAGCAGTCCATCAGGGGGACCTTTTCATAGAGCTTGCGCCGGGGCAGGGGCTTGACCGCCTTGACATGTAGGGCGTCCCGCCGGGCGGCAAGACTCAGCGCCTCGATGCCCTCCACATCCACGCCGGTGAAGGGGCGGAAGGGCAGAGCGTCCAGCTTGTCGCCGATTTGGGCAAAGCGCTGATAACCGCCGGGCTTGAGCTCGGTGGTGGCCATGGTGATGGGCCAGATGCCCAGGGCGAAGAGCTTGTCGATGTTGAAGGCGTCGGCGCCGCCGGCGTAGGAGAGGCGCAGCTTTCCGCCAAACTCCCGGGAGATGCGGGCGGCCATGGTGGTGGTCAGGGGGAAGAGGGACTTGCCCGCCATGTACATCTCCTCGCTGGGGAGCTCCCCGGCCTTCACGTCCACCGGGAAGGTGTTGGAGAGCTTGAGACCGAATTCCAGCCCATGGGCGTCCGCCAGGGCCTGGAGGCGGCGGAACATGGGCATGGCGTCGGCGTACTGGAGGTCCTCCTTGAAGTGGTGGTCGTCGAAGGCGATGTAGTCGTAGCCCATGGAGTCCAGGATGGACCGGGCAGTCTCATAGCCTAGCAGGGTGGGGTTGCACTTGACGAAGGTGTGCAGATGCTTTTTCTCGATGAGGTAGCTGGCGATGCGCTCGATCTCGTCCGGCGGACAGCCGTGGAGAGTGGAAACGGTGACGCTTCCCGAGATGCGGGGGGAGATGGCGTCGATGTAGCCGGCCTCACCGGGGAAGAGCTGCTTCAAAACGGTGATGCACTCCCGGAAGATGGGGGTGGCGGAGGCGTCCATCATGCAGTTCAGGAAGGTGTCGATCTTCTCGCCCTGGATGCCGGCAAGATCGTACCCCACGGACATGTTGAAAACGAAGCCGTTGGGATCGCCCAGGCCGTACACACGGCTCAGGATCTTCAGGGCGCACCAGGCCTTCACATACTCCTCAAAGGCCTGCACCACGTACAGCTCCGTGGACCACTCGCAGTTATAGCACTCGTCCTCCGCCAGGATGCAGGGGCGGTTGATGCAGGCAGCCAGCTCCGCACCGTCCATTTTCTGGACGGTCTTCAGTTCAAAGAACCGGGCACCGGCGAAGTATCCGGCGATGATGTTCTGGGCAAGCTGGGTGTTGGGTCCCGCGGCGGGGCCGAAGGGGGTCTCAATGGTCTCGCCGAAGATGGGGAGCTTTTTCGTACCCGCCCGGTAGGGGCGGTGGACGCCGAAGATGGAGCCGTCCCGCTGGTACTCGGTGGTGGCCCAGGTCATCAGCTCCCGGAATGAAATGGGGATCATCAGTTCAGACATAGATGCTTACCTCCTGTTTTCCGTCCGCCCTGCCCGGCGGAGCGGGATGTGGATGAGAAGAATGGGATACTTTTGCGCCGCTTTGCCCGCTTGCACGCCGCGTGGCGGCGAGGAAGAGGCCGTGGGGGAGTGCTCAGTAGGTCCGGTGGTTGAGCCGGCCCCAGAGGCGCTTGGCGCTTTCCAGAATATGGGCATTCACGGCCGGTCCCATGGGGCGGGGCCCCATGGGAACCCTGATGGGATATTGCCTGCCGGAAGTGAATTCCGTCAGGCCAAGGTTTTGCGCCGAGGCGCAAAACGCTTGTACGCCGCGAGGCGGCGGGGAAGAGGCCGTTGGGGAGTGCTCAGTAGGTCCGGTGGTTGAGCCGGCCCCAGAGACGCTTGGCGCTTTCCAGGATATGGGCATTCACGGCCTCTTCGTCGATCTCGGTGAAGACGCGGTCCCGCATCAGGAGCTTGCCGTTGATCATGGTGATCTGGCACTGGCGGCCGGTCATGCCGAAGATCATGTGCCCGTCGATATTGGCGTCGGAGAAGGGGGTGAAGGGCTTGTAGTCCATGACGATGACGTCCGCCGCGGCGCCGCTCTTCAAAACGCCCAGGGTGGGGAAGCC
>JAFUGI010000138.1 GCA_017469475.1 Oscillibacter sp.
CCGCCAACGAGCCCGCCGCCATCCGGGCCCTGGCGGCCCGCTGACCGCCCGGGCGGTCAGCGGGCCGCCAGGGCCCGGATGGCGGCGGGCTCGTTGGCGGCGGACAGGGCGTCCTCCACCGTCACCTGCCGGGTGCGCACCAGCTCGGCCAGCGCGTCGTCCAGCAGCTGCATCCCCTGCTTTTTGCCGGTCTGCATGGCGCTGGTGATCTGGAAGCTCTTATTTTGGCGGATCAGGCTGCGCACCGCGGGGGTGCCCAGCATGACCTCGAACACGGCCCGGCGGCCGCCGCCGATCTTGGGCAGCAGCGCCTGGCCCACGGCGCACTCGATCACGTCCGCCAGTTGGACGCGGATCTGCTCCTGCTGGTCAGCGGGAAAGGCGTCCACAATGCGGTCGATGGTGTTCACCGCGCCCTTGGTGTGCAGCGTGGCAAAGACCAGGTGGCCGGTCTCGGCGGCAGTGATGGCGGTGGAGATGGTCTCCAGGTCCCGCATCTCCCCCACCAAGATCACGTCCGGGTCCTGGCGCAGGGCGGCCCGCAGGCCGGAGGCAAAGCTCCGCGTGTCCCGGCCCACGTCCCGCTGGTTGATGATGCACCGGTCCCGCTCGTAGACGTACTCGATGGGGGCCTCCAGGGTGATGATGTGCCGGCGGCGGGTCTTGTTGATGTGGTTCAAAAGGGCGGCCAGGGTGGAGCTCTTGCCGGAGCCGGTGGGTCCCGTGACCAGCACCAGCCCCCGGGGCTTTTCCGCCTGCTCCACCAGGATCTGAGGCAGGCACAGCTCCTCCGCCGTGGGCACGCTCAGGGGCAGAAGCCGCATGGCAAGGGCCGTGCAGCCCTGCTGACGGAATACGTTCAGCCGCATCCGGGTCTTGCCCCGGAAGGTGGCGGCAAAGTCCACCTCGCCCCGCTCCTCCAGCTCCTGCAGCTGCGCCGGCGAGCACAGCTCCTGGGCGGCGGAAAAGGTTTCCGCCTCCGTCAGGGGGGTCTCCCCCGCGTCGGTCAAGGCCCCGTCCACCCGGAAGATGGGAGGCAGACCCACGGTGAGGTGGATGTCAGAGGCCCGGGCCGCGGCGGCCCGGCCGATGAGCGCTTCCAGGTCGATCATAGCAGCTCCTCCGTGAGCTCGTTGGCGTCCTCCACGATGATGCGCTGCATCTCGCTGATGGCGGTGGTGCCACTCAGTACCAGGCGGCGGGCGCTGTGGCGCAGGGTGTGCATCCCCTGGGCCAGAGCGGCCTGGCGCAGCTCGTCCGTGGAGGCCCGGTGCGAGATCAGAGCCTTGAGCTCCGGCGTGATCTCCATGATCTCATACACGGCGATGCGGTCGAAAAAGCCGGTGCCGCCGCACTTCTGGCAGCCCACGGGCTCGCAGATGTCGGCGGAGGCCAGCTCCGCCTCCGTCAGCTCCAGATACTCCGCCTCGTGGCGCAGCAGCCGGTGGGGCCGCTTGCAGTTGGGGCACAGGCGGCGCACCAGCCGCTGGGCGATGATGCCCACAGTGGCGTCCGCGATGAGGTAGCTCTCCACCCCCATGTCCAAAAGGCGGGTGACGCTGCTGGCGGTGTCGTTGGTGTGCAGGGTGCTGACCACCAGGTGGCCGGTGATGGAGGCCTGGATGGCGATGGAGGCGGTCTCCCCGTCCCGGATCTCGCCGATCATGATGATGTCCGGGTCCTGGCGCAGGATGGAGCGCAGGGCGCTGGCAAAGGTCAGCTCCGCCTTGGGGTTCACCTGGACCTGATTGATGCCCTCGATGTTGGCCTCCACCGGGTCCTCCACGGTGACGATGTTCACCATGTCGCTGTTCAGCTCGCTGAGGGCGGCGTAGAGCGTGGTGGACTTGCCGGAGCCGGTGGGCCCCGTGACCAGCACGATGCCGTTGGGCCGGCTCAGGATCTGGTTGAATTGGGCCATCTCCTCCGGGGAGAAGCCCAAGGCCTCCTTGGACCGGTGGAGCACCTTTTTCGGTGAGAGACGCAGCACGCACTTCTCGCCGTACACCGTGGGCAGGGTGGAAACGCGCACGTCGTACTCCCTCCGGTCCACGGTGACGGAAAAGCGCCCGTCCTGGGGCTTGCGCTTTTCGGAGATGTCCAGCCCGCTGATGATCTTGATGCGGGCCACGATGGCGCTGAGCAGGCGCAGGTCGTAGCTTGCGGTGGTATAGAGCACGCCGTCCACCCGGCAGCGGACGCGGACGTGGTCCGCTTCGGCCTCCACGTGGATGTCGGAGGAGCGCTGGCGCACGGCCTGCTCTACCAGAGAGTTGACCAGCATGACCACCGGGGAGGAGTTGATGTCCTCCTGGAGGACCTGCTCCTCCACGGTGCGGTCCTGGTCGCTGGACTGGGTGTACAGCTCGGCGGCCTCCCGCATCTCCTCGGTGCCGTAATAGCGGTCGATGGCCACCAAAATATCGCTGGTAGCGGCCAGGAAGGGACGGATGCGGCACTTGCTGGCAATGGCCACCATGTCCCGGCCCTTCATGTTCATGGGGTCGTTCAGCGCCACATACAGCGTGCCGCTGTCCTCCGGGTCAAAGGCGAAGGGGATCAACACGTAGGTGCGCAAAATGTCCGCCCGGACCAGCTGGCGCACATCCATGGGGATGGCGTGCTCGTAGAGCCGGACGGAGGGGATGCGGGAGACGAAGGACAGCGCTTCCAAAAGCTGGTCCTCCGTCACGGCGCTGCGCTCCTGGATCAGCTCCCGCATGGGGCGGCGGGTCTCGGCTTGGGCGCTGCGCAGCTCGTCCGCCAGGGCGGCGGACAAAAAGCCGTGGCTCACCAGATATTCCAGCAGCTTTTCCTGCATGACGGGTCTCCTCCTCTGAAAACAGCAAGGCGCTGGAAGCCGTGCCGCGGCCAGCGCGGCACCTCTTCCGGCGTCCCGCGTCCTGCGGGAGGCGGAGCTGCCTCCGCCTCCCGCAGATTACGGTTCATGGTGTTGTGGCTGCGCCGTCAGGCGCAGAGAGATGGATCTTACTCGAAGTCCACCGCGAAGTTGAAGCTGGCGCTCACGCTGCCGGAGGAAACCTTCACGGCAACGCCGTCACCCTCAAAGTCGCTGACTGCCAGAGCGGAGACCTTGTCCAGCACCTTGGCCACGCCCTTGAGAGCCTGGCCTACGTTGGCGGCGGACAGGAGGTCGCTCAGATCGCTCTTGGTGAAGCTGGTGCCGGCCACTTCCACGCTGGCGCCGTCGGGCAGGTAGTCGTTGATGGCCTTCTGCAGCTTCTTGACGTAGGAGAAGCCCTTGGTGCTGCCGGCGTCAAGGCCGACCAGCTCCAGCACCTTGTCGCTCTTGAGGAGCTTAGCAAGACCGCCGGCGGTAGAGTCCTTCAGACCGGCCCAAACGCCGGGCAGCGCGTCGTCCTGGGTGGTGGTGGCAACGCCGCCGTCCAGCTTATTGAGGGAGTCGGCCACGCAGGCATAGATGTAGGTGGTGAGCTGGGCGTCCAGACCGGCCACATCGCTCAGGTCGATGTTCTTCTGGATGGTGTAAGAGGTGCCCAGGTTGATGGTGATGCCGGCCTTCAGAGCCTCGATGACATTGGGGATGTTCTCGGGGGCAAGGTCCGTGGTCTTGCTCAGGCCAACGGCCTCGCGGACCTTCCACACCAGATACTGGCTGGCAAGCTCAATGGCGTCGGGATCGGTGCCGATCTTGTCCTCAACGGCAGCTTCGATCTGCTCCTCGATCTCTTTGCTGACATCCTCGCCGATCTCGGAAACCAGGAGCTCCAACTCGTCCTTCACGTTGGTCTGGAAGGCCTGGTTGACGTTCAGGGTCAGAATGGAGGTACCGCTCTTGTACTGATAGGTGAAGAGGTCGCTGCTGAGAGTCAGCTCGGCCTTGATGTGATACTCCTTGGTGAAGGGATCGCACTCAGGCTTCACGCTGTCGAACTCCACCTTGATGTCGCCCTTCAAAACGACCTCGCTGGTGGCGGAGGTGTAGCTCTGGAGGCTGGTCTTGGCCTGGGCCATCAGACCCTTGGCGGTGTTGATGATGGCCTGCTTCTTGCTGCCGCCGCCGTAGCTGACGGTGGTACCGCTGGTGGAGGTGGTGGCGGTGAAGATGTCGTTGCCCTCGATGGTGACCTTCATGGTGCCGAAGGGATACTCGGCGGGGGCAGAGCTGGGATAGTTGCGGAAGTTGGCCCAGAAGCTGTGGGCCACCGCCTTGGGGGTATCCAGGAGAGAGCCGGAGGTGTCGCCGTCCAGGGCGGCCTTGACCTGCTTGGCAGCCTCCTGAATGGTGACGCCGGTGTAGTTGATGCCCAGATCGTCGGCCACCTTCTTGACCACTTCCTTGATCTCACTCAGAGTGACGACCATATCGGTGTTGGTGGTCTTGGAGGTATCCGTGGTCTCGAGAACGGTGGTGTAAGCCAGGTACACGGCGGAGGCCAGAGCCTTGTTCAGGATGTCGGGATCCAGAGTGGCCTCGCCGGTGATGGTCACGGTGCGCTCACCTTTGTCGCCGGTCTTGGTGAACTTGGCGTTGCCGATGGAGGCGCTGGCGCCCAGCAGGGCCTCAGCCTCGCCGCCGGCGGCGTTGGCCTTGGAGACGCGGGCGTTATAGAAAGAAACGGCGTCCTGAGTGGCCAGGGCGATGTAATCGTTGGGATCGATCTTGGGCTCGGAGCTGCCGCCGCTGCTGCCGCCGCCGGAGACGACGGTCACGATGCGGGTCAGGATGGCCGCCACCTGAGCGCGGGTCACGTTGTTCAGGGGACGATAGGTGCCGTCAGAATAGCCGTAGATCAGGCCGTACACGCGGCAGTAATCCATGGCGTTCTTGCCGTAGGCCGCGGCGTCGTTATAATCGGTGAACTGGGCCCGCTCGGGCAGGGCCTTTTTCAGGTTGGCGCCCTTGTAGCTCTGGAAATAGCGCTGCACGAAGGCCGCAATCTGCTGGCGGGTGATGGGGGCATTGGGGCGGAACGTACCGTCAGAATAGCCGGTAACGATGCCGTTGGCCTCCGCCCACTTCACGGCGGGAGCATAATACTTGGTGGAGGGCACGTCGCTGAACTTGGTATTGCTGTCCGTCAGCTTCACGCCGTCGAACCGGGCCAGGACGGCCACGAACTGGCCGCGGGTCATGTACTCATTGGGGGCAAAGGTGGTGGAGGTGGTGCCGTTGAACCAGCCCTCCTTGACGACCTCGTCGATTTCGGCTCTTGCCCAGAAGTCCGCGGAGACGTCTGTGAAGTCCTTGACGCCGGTGGCCTTTGCTGCAGCCGGCAGGCACAGCAGAGAGACCGACATCACGACTGCAAGAGCAAGTGCGATGATTTTCCTCATGTCTGATCCTCCTAAACATTTTTTATACAAAAGGGCGTCACACGCCAAATTGCCTACCATCCGCTTACCAACTGATGGAAGAATATTATATTGGTAGGATATTGGTATTTTCAATATAGCACAGTTCTTCGCCGTTTGCAAGATTTTTCGGGCAATTTTTTGTATCCATTCTGTCACTCTTTCGCCGCCCTCTTTTGGGCGTTTCCACAAAAGGCCGCCCGGCGGCCTGGGCCGTCGGGCGGTGGGAACGCTGCTGCGGAAAAACGCCGCAGAGAGGGGGCCTACCCACTCTTGGAAAAGGCAGAGTCGGCGCCGGGACGCCGCTGGGCGGGCGCCGCGGAAGTCTATTTGCGGGACCGGGACAGCGCCGTTAGGGGCATCCGA
>JAFUGI010000139.1 GCA_017469475.1 Oscillibacter sp.
CCTCGGCCCTGCCGGGGACGCGCACAGCGGATCGGCCCGCCTGCGCGAAGAACGACGCCCATTGCGGACCGCGGTCCGCAATGGGCGTCGTTCTTCGCGCAGGCGGGCCGATCCGCTGTGCGCGTCCCCGGCAGGGCCGAGGTTATATTGATTGTATCACACAGCATACCGCCGCGCAAGCAACGCCTCACCAACGTCATTCTTCCGCAGTCAGGGCCCTTCTCCGGCAGTCCTCCGTCAGGCGGAGGGTGCCTCCCGCGGCCGCTCTGTCCTGCTGGATGCGACCGCTCTTTCCTTTGCCTGCGCATTGTGATATAATGACCGCAAAGCGGTCATTATATTTGATTGCAAGCATATATCACAACGCCGCCTGCGGCGGCTGTGATATAATGACCGCAAAGCGGTCATTATATCGCGCATACCGCCTCTTTGGGGCGGAGCGCGGGGCGGCAGGATCGTGGGCGGCGGGCACGCCGGAGGAGCTGCCTCGGTGCCCGGAGAGCCGGACGGGCCGGTATCTCTAAGCGGCCGTCCAGGCGGCTGGGGCCAAGATCGACAGGAGAGGCCTCTATGAACAAAGGACGGCTGGAGGCATTTACGAACGCCATTGCCGCCATTGCGGCCACCGTCATGGTGCTGGAGCTGAAAACGACCCTGAGCGGCGATCTGCAGGGCCTTTTGGCGCAGCGGCACGTGCTGCTTGCCTATCTCACCATGATCTACATCGTGTGGTACAATCACCACAACTTCTTCCAAAAGGCGGAGCGCATCACCAAGCACACCTTCTTTCTCAACGAGCTGTGGCTATTCTTTTTGACCCCGGTGCCCTTCACCACCGGCTGGGTGGGCACCGCGCCGGACGCGGCGGTTCCGGAGCTGCTCTACCCCCTGAACCTTCTGGCGTGGAGCAGCGCCTTCCACCTGCTGGACCGGCAGATCCTGCAGGACAACGCCGGCGCCGTCCGGGAGAACTCCACCCGCGCCCTGGACCGGGTGTTCATGTACGGGGGTACCTCGTCTGCATGGTCCTTGCCCCGGTGTGGCCCCGGGGCAGCCTGTACCACATCGGCGTCATCGCCGCCGTGCTGGTGGGGCGCATCTTCACCGCAAAGGAGGGCTGAGGAATGGACACCTATCTGCAAGAATTTTCCATTCACGTCCCAGAGGAGGAGCTGACCGCTCTTCGCCGCCGCATCGGGGAGACGAGAGCGCCCCGGCCGTGGGAGGGCTCCGGCTGGGACTACGGCACGGACAGCGCCTATCTTGCCGACCTTCTCGCCTACTGGCAAGGGCCCTATGACTGGCGCCGCCGGGAGGCGGAGCTGAACCGCTATCCCCAGTTCACCTGTGAGCTCGACGGCGTGACCCTCCACTTTTTCCACATTCCCGCCGCTCGGCCCGGCGGCCTTCCCTTGCTGCTGACCCACGGCTGGCCGGACAGCTTCCTGCGCTACGCCAAGCTCTTTCCCCTTCTGCCGGACCATGACCTGATCGTGCCCTCTCTGCCGGGGTTCGCCTTTTCCTCGCTTCCGGCCAAGGGCTTTTTGAACAACGCCGAAACGGCAGAGCTCTGGCACAAACTGATGACCCAGGTGCTGGGCTGCCGGGCCTACGCCGCCAGCGGCGGGGATATGGGCCGGGGCGTCACCTGCTATCTTGCCGCCCGGTATCCCGAGGAGGTCCGGGGCATCCACCTGACCGACGTGGGCTTTGCGGCGGACCTGCTCTCCGCGCCGGAGGAAAGCCTGACGCCGGAGGAGCGGGACTACAAGCGCCGGGCAGGAGAATGGATGCGCCGGGAGGGGGCTTACATCTCCCTGCACGGCACCAAGCCCCAGACTCTGGCCTGGGCCCTCAGCGATTCCCCCGCGGGCATGGCCGCCTGGATCGCGGAGAAGTACCGTGCCTGGAGCGACTGGGATCTTCTCACCATGGATGATCTTTGCGACTGCCTGACCCTCTACTGGGTGACCAACACGGCCTGCACCTCCGTGCGACCCTACCACGGCAACAGCTTCACCCTGCCGCCCATGGGCAAGATCACGGTGCCCACGGCCATCGCCGCCTTCCCCCGGGACGTGCTCCCCGTGCCCCGGACGTGGGTGGAGCGTCACTTCCCGGTGGTGCTGTATACGCAGATGGCCCGGGGCGGGCACTTCACAGCCCTGGAGCAGCCGGAGGCCTTCGCCGCCCACGTGGACGGATTTTTGAAGACGCTTGCATGACCCATTCCTGCATGACCCATTCCTGCATGACCCATTCCTGCATGACCCATTCATAAAAGATCGCCGCCCCTTGCCGGCGGCGCCAACAAACAGGAGGATGCCCCTATGTTTCGAGAGATGAGACGGTTTCGCCAGCAGCTTTCCCGGGAGGAGTGCGAGGAGATTTTGCGCACCGCCACCTCCGGCGTTCTGGCGGTGTACGGAGACGACGGATACCCCTACGCCGTGCCGGTGAGCCACGTGTACGAGAACGGGAAGCTGGCCTTCCACTGCGCCAGGGTCGGCCACAAGATCGACGCCCTGCGGCGAAACGACAAGGTCTCCTTCTGCGTGGTGGCCCAGGACCGGGTGATGCCCAAGGAGCGGACCACGGCCTTCATCAGCGTCATCGCCTTCGGCCGGGCCCGCATCGTGGAGGACGAGGCCGGCCTTCGCCGCATTGCGGAGCGCATCGGGGAAAAGTTCTCCCCCGACTACCCGGAGGCGTGCCGTCAGGAGACGGACGAGGTACTGGCGGCGGGGCGGATGTACTGCGTGGAGATCACCGTGGAGCACCTGACGGGAAAGTGCGGGCTGGAGGTGCTGCTGGAGCGGCAGGCCGCCGCGAAGCAGCAGCCCACGGCGAGCGCCGCAGACGGATCGGCCGTCTGACCCGGAGGGAATGTACCATTGTTTTTGAGGCAGCTCTGCCGCCGCAAAAGCACCCTGATCCGATCGCTGCGTCCCCCGACATCGGTCAAGGCGGCCTAAAGCCGCCGCGATAAACGCAAGCCCTCCCCCACAAAGCTCCTTTTCAAGGGTGGAAACGCCAACAGCCCCTTGCGGACCGTGCTTCGCAAGGGAGGAAACATCACCCACAAGGAAAGAGGGAAGCGCTCACATGAGCTTTACCACCGTGACCCAAAACGGAACGACCGTCGCCGTCATCTCCGGCGGCGAGGCAGTCCTCCGGGACGGACCGTCCACTCTGGAGGAGGCCCTTCAACGGCTGACCGCGTAAAAACAGGGCGAGGGTCCCTCGCCCGAAAGGAAGGATGAAACACTATGGACCTTTTGGAATTGGCAAAAGCACGCTGGTCCGTCCGGAAATTTTCGCCCCGGCCCCTGGAGCAGGAGAAGCTGGAGCGCATTTTGGAGGCGGGGCGGGCCGCTCCCACAGCGGCCAACTTCCAGCCGCAGCACATCTACGTGCTGCAAAGCGAGGAGGCCCTGGCCAGGATCAACAGTCTCTGCCGCTGCATCTACGGGGCAAAGACCGTGCTGCTGCTGTCCTATGACACGGAGCGGGACTGGAAGAACCCCCAGCAGGCGGGCATCCACTCCGGGGAGCAGGACGTGAGCATCGTGGCGACCCACATCATGCTCTCCGCCTGGGAGCAGGGGGTGGCCTCCTGCTGGGTCAACGCCTTTGCCAACGACCAGGTGGCGGCGGCCTTCGGCCTTCCCGAGCGGGAGCGGGTGGTGCTGCTTCTCCCCCTGGGCTACGCGGCGGAGGACGCCAAGCCCATGGAAAAGTGGCACTTCTCCCGCAAGCCCCTGGCGGATACCGTGACCTTCCTGTAAGAACGGAGGGCGGCAGACAGCCATGGACCTTCGGACCCTTCTCATCGTCTGCCCGCTGGTCTTTCTGGCGGGCTTCGTGGATTCCGTGGCGGGCGGCGGCGGGATCATCTCCCTTCCCGCCTATTTGATGGCGGGCATCCCCGCCCACCTGGCCGCCGGCACCAACAAGGTGGTCAACGGCAGCGGCACGCTGATCTCCGCGGTGCAGTACTTCCGCCGAGGAAAGGTGCGCCTGCGCCCGGCGGCGGCCGCCGCCCTGGGCGCCCTGGCAGGCTCCGCGGCAGGCGCCCAGCTGGCCTCCATGATCTCCGAGGCCGCCCTGCAGACCATCATGCTCTGCGCCCTGCCCTGCGTGGCGGTATTTCTGGTCCTGAAAAAGGACTTCGGCCGGGACGGCGACGCCCCCGCCGCCCCCATGGACCCCCGGCGGAAGACCGCCGTCTCTGCCGCCATCGGCCTTGGCGTGGGCTGCTACGACGGGCTGGTGGGCCCCGGGACCGGCACCTTCATGATCGTGTGCTTCACGGCCTTTTTGTCCATGGACCTGCTCACCGCCTCCGGCTGCTCCAAGGCGGCGAACCTGGCCTCCAACCTGGCGGCGGCGGTGGTCTGGATCGCCCACGGCGACGTGCTGTGGTCCCTGGCGCCCGCCGCCATGGCATGCAGCATCCTGGGCAACCACCTGGGCGCCCGCTACGCCATCCGCGGCGGCAGCAAGCGGGTGCGGAGCATGATGTTCGTGGTGCTGGGGCTGCTGTTTTGCAAGCTGCTGGGTGACCTGCTCCCCGGCATCGGCTGACGCGGCGGGCCGGAAAGGAGACCTTTAGCTTTTGCAGCACGAGTACGACCATCTGGACGGCATCCTTGCCACCATGCGGGCGATGGACAGCAAGTCCTTTTACTCCGGCCAGATGAAGCGCCGCTTCGACAGCTGAGAAAAACAGCACAAAAGAGCGGAGGAGGGCAAATGCCCTCCTCCGCTTTCGTGTGCCATCCCCGCCGGCGAGACGCTTGGAACACGGAGCCACCGCCTATTCCATCCCCGCCAGCGAGATGCTCAGGGAAAGCGGTGGAGCCGCCGGCCCCTTCCCGCCGATGCGGGCCGTCGATACGGACGCCGCCCCGTCTTCCGCGCAAAAGTTTAGCCGGGGCATTTGCCCCGGCTAAAACGCGCTGTACCTACAGGTACGTCACTTCTTCATCAGCGCCGCGCCGGCGTTCCAGGCCTTTCCCACCTGCTCGCCGGTCACGTAGTACCCGTGCTGGAACTGGTCGAAGATCAGGGCGTCCAGCTTGGCGGGGTCCACCTTGCCGTTTTCGGAGAGGACCCGCTCCTCCGCCGCCGTGTTGACGATGCGGCCCACGATGCAGTAAAAGCTCTCGGGCCGGACCACCTCCGCAAGCTCACACTCCATGACCACAGGGAACTCCTGGATCACCGGCGCGTTGACGAAGGCGCTCTTCTCCGCGTGGTAGCCGGTGCGCGCAAACTTGTCTGGCATCTTGTTGCCGGTGGCGATGCCGAAAAAGTCCGCCGCGTCCATGTGGGCCCGGTCGGCCAGGCTCACCGTGAAGGCCCGGCTCTTCAGCAGGTTCTGGGTGGTCTTGTGGTCCTCGTCGATGAAGAGGGCGATCTTGTCCCCCTCGCAGATCATGCCCCAGGCGGCGTTCATCACGTTGACCGTGCCCGTCTCGTCGTAGGCCGCCACCATCAGGACCGGCATGGGATAGACCGCCGGCACCACACCCAGATTTTTCTTCATAACGATCCCGTCCTTTCCATTTCAAATGGGTTGCGTTTCGGTTGAAAACATGATACCATGATACCAAATTATTGTAAAGTACCGACAAATTGGTTAGGTACTTTCCCGGAGGTAAGCAATGGACGCCAAGCGGATCGACGACGCGGATTTCAGCGCCACGGGGTACAGCTATACCCTCTCCCTCATCGCGGGGAAATACAAGCCGGTGATCCTGTACTGCCTGATGGAGTACGAGCCGGTGCGCTTCAACCAGATGCAGCGGTACCTGCACCCGGTGGCGGACAAGACCCTCAGCCAGAACCTGCGGGAGCTGGAGGCCGACGGCCTCATCGCCCGGACGGCCTATCCCCAGATCCCGCCCAAGGTGGAGTACACCCTGACGGAGCGGGGCCGCTCGCTAATGGAGGTGCTGGACCGGCTGTGCGACTGGGGCAACGCCCACCGGCCCTGACCGGCGGCCTGCCAGAAGGCGTTCTTGCAAGCGCACGGACGGTGCTTCCGCCCGTGCGCTGTTTCGCTGTTCATTCCACCACACGGATGCTGCTTTTAATCATGCCCATCCAACAGGTGAACGGCACCGTGCCGGTCTCCTCCGGGGTAAAGGTAAGATGATTCTCCCCCTCACGGAGGCGGAGATCCAGGCCGTACCGGGGCACCAGAAGCTCTTCGTTGCAGCCGTTGAGGCGTCCCTCCGGCACATAGATGGTCCATTCCACGGCAATGCCCCGCCGGACTACGATGGGCTCATAGCTGCCGTGGTCCACCTCCGAGCGAACGAACTGCCGCTCTCCCTCCACCACGGCCGCCGCCTCACCGCCGGCGGGGGCGGCGGGCAGCGCGGCGCCTGAAAGCGACAGGCCGTTTCCCACCATACCCACTCCCAGCAAAAAGACCAGCAGCGCAGAGACCGTCAGCATGGCATGGCGGCGTTTTTGCGTCAGAACACCGAAAAGTGTGCCAAAGGCCAGCATCAGCGGCACCGTGCCCAGGCCAAAAAGCAGCATGGACAGCGCCCCCTCCCAAACGCTCCCGGTGGAGAGGGCGTACAGCTGCATGGACTGGAGCGGACCGCAGGGCATCAGGCCATTCAAAAGGCCGATGAAAAGGGAGGATCTCCCCTTGCCGATCCAGTTGCCCAACCGACCGGTCAGTCGATATGCTCCGGCAGGCAGGCGCAAGGCGCGCAGGGCGGGGCAGATGCCCAGCATCCGAAGCGCCATCATCACCATGGCGCTCCCGGCCAGCACCGCCGCTAATCCCTTCATCCGCCCGCCCACGGTGATCACGCTGCCAAGGGCGCCCGCCGCTCCTCCCAGCGCCGTGTAGGCGAGCACTCGCCCCAGATTATAGAGCGCGGCGGAGCGCACCGCTCCCTCCCGCCGTCGGGCGGCAAGGGTATTCTGGGCCAGGTGGATCCCGCCGCACATGGCAACGCAGTGTACAGAGGTCAAAAGCCCGATGACAAATACCGCTCCACGGCTCATGGCAGTTTCTGCTGTGGGAAAGGCGCGCAGGCGCCCCATGAGCCCCAGGTGGTCCGCCGCCAGGTACGCCGCCAGCAGGATCACCAGAAAAGACACCTGCTGTATGACCGGTGGCGGCCCCTCTGTCACGCCATACCCTGAGGCCTCCACGGCCCGATAGAGATCCTGCCGGGCCGTCTCATCGCCGCAGCGCACCCAAGCCGTCCCCCGGGAAAAGTCCACCCGGCAGTCCGTCACGCCGTCCACCCGGGCCAGGGCCTGCTCGATCCGGCGGGCGCAGGTCTCGCAGGTCATGCCCTGAATCTTGAGCCGCTCCTCCCGCATGGGCTCAGTGCTCCTCAATACCGGCAAACAGATCCTCGTAGGCGCGCAGAGCCTCCCTGTGGATCACCAGGTCCGCCTCGCTGCGTTCCAGCGCCGTCTCATCCGGCAGTATGGGGTGGCAGCCGCTGCCGTCCGTTCCGATGACAGACAGGGGAAAGGTCAGGCCGCAGTTATTGCAGCGGAGCGCGTCTCCGCTCTGGCTGTAGTAAGCCCGAGGTGAGCCGTTGCAGGACTGGCAGGTGCCCAGCGCCGCGTAGGCCCGACCGTCCTCCCCCCGGATGGCGATCAGCTCCATGGGGCTGTCCTCTTCCAGCCGCAAAAAGGTGATGCGGTCCCGAGAAAGCGCATCAGCCCGAAGGATGACATCCCCGGTCTCCGCCATCTGCACGATCTCCGGCTCAGTCGGTTCCGGAACACCGCCCCGAGGCACAGTCAAAAGCACGATAGCAGCAGCACCGGCAGCCAAAATGGCCAGTACAGGCAAAGTGTAGGATTTCATGTGCAATTCCTCCTTTACTATTAACCTACCATGTAAGTTTGTTAAACATGCTTATCCTACTCACTTTTTCCCCTTCTGTCAAGCCATAGGCACAAAAAGGCCGCTCTGCCTCAAGAAAACGGCAGAGTGGCCTTTTTTGTGCTCTTTTCTGGCCGAAGAGCGCGATCTCCCCGAATACACCCCAAAGTCGGCCCGTCGGTCAGGAGAGGGCCAGTGTCACCGTCACGTCCCCCTCTCCCAGAAGGGCGCGCAGGGACGCGCCGTCCAGGCCGGTGATCCTGCCCAGGGGCGTCAGGGACCAGCTGTTCTTGTCGTAGTAGATGACGAACTGGCGCCCCTGATAGAGGATGATGTCCCCGGCGTCGGTATCCATGGGCGTGTTGTTCTGGGGCAGGGCTCTGGGCAGCGGGCCGCCCTTTTCAAAGCCGGCATAGTCGCTCAAGGTCACCGTCAGCTCCCCCTCCTCCAGCAGGGCGCGCAGGGCGTCCACAGTGGAGTTCTCCGCCCACTCCACCGTGAGCGGGGTACCCGCCGCCGTCAGCGTGATGACAGAGCTATCCTCCTGGGTGGTCGGTACCTCCTGCGGTACCTCCTGCGTTGTCTCCTCTGGGGGTTCCACCGGCACTTCTACCGGCGGTTCCAAGGACGTCTCCGGCGGAGTCGTCTGTGGCGCTTCCCCGCCGGACCGCTCCGTCTGCGTCTCCGTTTGGGCAGTCGAGGGCCGCTCTTCCTCCCCGATCCGCCCTGCCGCAGGGCTCGGCGGGGCAGTCTCCGTCGCCTCCGCCGCACGGTCCGGCTCCTCCTGCGATGATGCCGGGTCCTCCGCCTCCTGTGGCGTCTCGCTCTCCAGCGATGCCTCCTCGGCGGGAAGCGGCGCGGCGGCCGTCTCCGCCTCCGGCGGCGGGACCTGGGAGGCGGCGGTGCCGCAGGCCGGCAGGGCCAGCATCAATCCCGCCGCCAGCAGCGCCGCCCAGACTTGTCTTCCCATGGCGGCATCCCTCACCGGAAATTCCGGGTGAAAAAGTCCGCCAGCGTGTCGAAGGGGATCACGTCCATCCGGTCATAGAGGTCCGTGTGGACGGCGCCGGGCAGGATGAGCAGCTCCTTGTTCTCCCCCTTCAGGGCCCGGAATGCGTCCTCTCCCATATAGCGGGAGTGGGCCTTCTCCCCGTGGAGGATCAGCACAGCGGAGCGGATCTCCCCGGCGTAGGCCAGCAGGGGCTGGTTCAAAAAGGACATGGTGCCCGTCACGTTCCAGCCGTCGTTGGAGTTGAGGGACCGGGGGTGGTAGCCCCGGGAGGTCTTGTAGTAGTCGTAGTAATCCTTCACGAAGAAGGGCGCGTCCTCCGGCAGGGGGTCCACCACGCCGCCGGCGCGGCGGTAGGTGCCGGTGCGGTAATCCTCCGTCCGCTGGGCGTTGAAGGTCTGGCGGGCCCGGTGCCGCTCCTCCGGGGAGTCGTTGGCGTCAAAATATCCCTTGGCGGCCACGCGGCTCATGTCGTACATGGTGGAGGCGACGGTGGCCTTGACGCGGGTGTCCAGCGCCGCCGCGTTCAGCGCAAGGCCGCCCCAGCCGCAGATGCCGATGATGCCGATGCGCTCACCATCCACGTTCTCCTGGACGGAGAGGAAGTCCACCGCCGCCTGAAAGTCCTCCGTATTGATGTCCGGCGAGGCCATGTACCGGGGCTCCCCGCCGCTCTCCCCGGTGTAGGAGGGGTCGAAGGCCAGGGTCAAAAAGCCCCGCTCCGCCATGGCCTGGGCGTACAGGCCGGAGGACTGCTCCTTCACCGCGCCGAAGGGGCCGCACACGGCGATGGCGGCGAAGGGGCCCTCCCCCTCCCGGGGCGTATAGAGGTCGGCGGCCAGGGTGATGCCGTAGCGGTTGCGGAAGGTGACCTTCCGGTGGTCCACCCGGTCGCTTTTGGGGAACACCTTGTCCCAAGCATCGGTCAGGTGCAAAGGCGCGTTTTCCATGGTCAAAAACTCCTTTCCGGCGGCCCGGTTGACAGGCCGCCATAAAGCTCCTATAATGTCTGTAAGCTTAGCATAGACCTTAAAGTATACTTGAAGTCAAGTGCTTTTTTTCGAGGGGGAGACGGATATGCTGTATACCGTGGGGGAGATGGCCAGGGCCGTGGGCATCCCGGCCTCCACGCTGCGCTATTACGACCAGGAGGGGCTGCTGCCCTTTGTGGAGCGGTCCCGGGGCGGGATGCGGATGTTCACGGACAAGGACCGGGAGGCGCTGACGGTGATCGACTGTCTGAAAAAGTCCGGCCTTTCCATCCGGGAGATCCGCGCCTTCATGGCCATGGCGGCGGAGGGGGACGCGTCCATCGAGCGGCGTTTGGCCCTCTTTCGCGCCCGGCGGGACGCGGTGCGCCAACAGATGGCGGACCTGGAGCGGACGCTGGAGCTTTTGGAGTACAAGTGCTGGTACTATGAAACGGCCCGGCAGGCCGGGTCGGAGGAGGCGGTGCGCCGCCTTTCGGAGGAGCAGGTGCCGCCGGAGCGGCGGGCGGCCCGGCGCCGTCTCTCCTGCGGCGAGTGAGGGCCGGCGGCTGCTTTTGGCCCCGTTCGGCACGAAAGACGCCAAAATCGGGTCCCGGGCGTCATCTTTTTCTTTACAAACGGAATGGCCTCCGATATAATGACAAGTTGACAGAATTTTTGAGAAACGGAGAAGATCATGGCTCTCATCGAATACGACGCATATAAGCAGAAGCTGCGGGAGCTGGAGCCGGAGCTGCAAAAGCTCGCCGCCGCGCTGGACATTGAGGGCGCGAAGCTGGAGGCGGACCGCCTGACCGCCGAGACGGAGCAGGACGGGTTCTGGAACGATCTGGAGCGCTCCCAGAAGGTGCAGATGCGCCTCAAGCAGCTCCAGAACAAGATCGCCCGGCAGGAAAAGCTCCACGCCTCCTGGGAAGATCTGACCGCCCTTTGCGAGATGGGGCAGGAGGCGGACGACCCGGAGCTCCTGGAGGAGCTGAAGGGAGAGTACGCCGCTCTGGAGGAAAAGGTGGAGGAGACCCGCATGACCACCCTCCTCTCCGGGGAGTACGACAACTCCAACGCCATTTTGCAGTTCCATGCCGGCGCCGGCGGCACCGAGGCCCAGGACTGGGCCCAGATGCTCTACCGCATGTATACCCGCTGGGCGGAGCGGCACGGCTTTGTCTACAAGATCCTGGACTATGAGGACGGGGACGAGGCGGGCATCAAATCCGCCGCCATCTCCATCGAGGGGGAGAACGCCTACGGTCTTTTGAAGAGCGAAAACGGCGTCCACCGCCTGGTGCGGGTGTCCCCCTTCGACGCCAACGCCCGGCGCCAGACCTCCTTCGCCGCCGTCGAGGTGATGCCGGAGCTGGAGGACGACACGTCCATCGAGATCCGGGACGAGGACATCGAGATGCAGGTCTACCGGGCCTCCGGCGCCGGCGGCCAGCACGTGAACAAGACCTCCTCCGCCGTGCGGCTCATCCACAAGCCCACAGGCATCGTGGTGGCCTCCCAGCAGGAGCGCAGCCAGTTCCAGAACAAGGACAACTGCATGAAGATGCTACGGGCCAAGCTCCTGGAGCTCAAGGCCCAGCAGCACGCGGAGAAGATCTCCGACATCAAGGGCGTGCAGATGAAGATCGAGTGGGGCAGCCAGATCCGCTCCTACGTGTTCATGCCCTACCAGATGGTCAAGGACACCCGCACCGGCTATGAGACCGGCAACATCGACAACGTGATGGACGGGGATCTGGACGGGTTTTTGAACGCCTACCTCACCAAGCTGGCCACCGGCGAGCTGAAGAAGTGACCGTGTTTTTCTCAGGGCGCGGCAGCGATGTCGCGCCCTGCTTTCGCGGCCGTTCGCTTTGTATCTCCGCCTCACGGCGGACATAAGCGGCGGCGTGAATCCTCCCCCGCGGGACCGCGTTTTTGCGGGGACCCATCAAGAAAGGAGTGTTCCCATGGCACAAGTTCCCCCGACCGAAAACAAAATGGGCACCATGCCGGTGGGGCGGCTCCTGGCGGGCATGGCCGTTCCCATGATGCTCTCCATGCTCTTTCAGGCCCTCTACAACGTGGTGGACAGCTTTTGGGTGGCCAAGCTGGGACAGGACGCCCTCAACGCCGTGTCCCTGGCCTTCCCCCTGCAAAACCTGATGTTCTCTCTGGGCGGCGGCACCGGCGTGGGCATGAACGCCCTGCTCTCCCGCTCCCTGGGCGAGAAGCGGCAGGACCTGGCGGACCGGGCCGCCAACACCGGTGTGTTCCTGTTTTTGTGCAGCGGCGTGGTGTTCTGCCTCATCGGGCTGCTGTTCTCCGGCCCCTTCTTCCGGGCCCTGACCGACAATCCCCAGATCATTCGCTACGGGGAGCAGTATGCCGGCATCTGCCTGGGCCTGTCCTTCGGGCTGTACGGCCAGCTATGCTTTGAGCGGCTGCTCCAGTCCACCGGGCGGACGGTCCTCTCCATGGCGTCCCAGCTGACCGGCGCCATCATCAACATGATCCTGGACCCCATTTTGATCCTGGGCCTCTTCGGCGCCCCCCGGCTGGAGGTGGCCGGCGCCGCCATTGCCACGGTCATCGGCCAGTTCTGCGCCGCGGCCCTGGGGCTGACGCTGAACCTGCGGAAAAACCGGGAGATCCACCTGCACCTTCGCGCCGTGCGCTGGCACGGCGAAACGGCCAAAGAGATCTACCGGGTAGGCTTCCCCTCCATTTTGATGATGTCCATCGGCTCGGTGATGAACTTCTTCCTCAACCGCATCCTCATCTCCTTCACCGAGGCGGCCACGGCGGTGTTCGGCGTGTACTTCAAGCTCCAGAGCTTTGTGTTCATGCCGGTCTTCGGCCTGAACAACGGCATGGTGCCCATCGTGGCCTACAACTACGGCGCCGCCCGGGAGGACCGGCTGCGGCGGACCATCCGGCTGACCATCATCACCGCCGTGGTCATCATGAGCCTGGGCTTTTTGATCTTCCAGCTGTTCCCGGGGCAGCTGATGGCCCTCTTCAAGCCGGAGGACGAGGCCCAGCTGGCAAGCTACGCCGAGATGCTCGCCATCGGCAAGGTGGCCCTTCGCATCATCAGCCTGCACTTCCCCCTGGCGGGCTTCTGCATCATCGCCGGCTCCGTGTGCCAGGCCATCGGCAATCCCTTCTACTCCCTCATCGTGTCCATCTGCCGGCAGCTTCTGGTGCTGCTGCCGGCGGCGTGGCTCCTGGCTCAGACGGGGCGGCTGGATCTGGTGTGGTTCGCCTTCATCATCGCGGAAGGAGTCTCGCTGCTGCTAAGCTCCATCTTCCTGCGGCGCACCATGCGCGCCGCCAAAGCCAGCATCGCCGCCCGGCAGTCTGCCGGGGAGGCTCCGGCGTAACGATCCGGACAGCGCAAGGCCGCCGTATCCCGTGGGATACGGCGGCCTTTTTTCATTCAGGGCAAGAGGATCGGCTCTTCTTCCCCGCTCCTTCGGGCCCCACCGAAGGCGTGATCGCGCCGATCTCTTATTTCAGAAACTCCTCCGGGTCCACCACGTCCCCGTCCCAGGTGACGGCAAAGTGCAGGTGGGGACCCTGGGCGCTCTCCGCCGCTGCGGTGGTGCCCACGGCGCCGATGACCTGCCCGGCGGAGACGGCCTGTCCCACCTCCACCCGGGTCTCGGGGCGAAGGTTCGCGTAGGTGGTCTGGTAGCCGTCCTCATGGCGCAGGACCACGGTGGTGCCCATGAGGGCGTCGTCCGTCACGGCGGCCACGGTGCCGGCGCAGGCGGCCAGCACCGGCGTGCCCTCCCCGGCGGCGATGTCCACCCCGTCATGGATGCGCCAGTCCGCCAGAGTCTCGTTGTAGGTGAGCTTGTCCACCGAGAAGGCGGAGACCACCTCCCCCTCCAGAGGCTGCACCACCAGGCGGGGCGCCTGGGCCGCCACCGGCGTGTCGTCCAGCTCCACCGTGGGGATGATGACCGGCGGCGTCACGGCGATGGGCCTGGGTGCCTCCTCCGGCTCCGGAACGGCAAGGGGCTCCGGCGCGGCGGTCTCCACCGCCGGCAGCTCCTCCGGCTCCACGGCCGGGGCGGTGACGCGGGGCGCGGTCTCCACGGCGGTTTTGGCGGGTGCGCTCCGCCCTCCCGCCAGCAGGCTGTAGCCGCCGATGCCCACCACCAGCAGGCACACCGCCATGGCGCCGTAGAATCCGGCGTCGTTTGTGAGGATGCTTTGCTTCTTCTTTTCCATAGTGACCCTCCCTTATATGCACATGGGTTCCATTCGGATAGGGAGAGTATGGCCGGTTTTGGAGGCAGGCATACATGAAACCGCGATTTTTTCCAACGGAAAGCGCTTTGCCGGGCTCCCATTGGCGCTCTTGCGCCCGGCAGAGCGTTTTCCATGGAAAAGGGCGCCCCGCTGCTTGACGGCGGCGAAAAAGTGGGGCAGCCGCTCCGGCCGGGGGAGGACCACCGCCTCCCCCAAAAGGGCGCCGCGCTTGGTGCCGCCCACGTAAAAAACGTCGCACAGCCGGGCAAGGTCCCCAAGAGTCACGTCGTTTTCCGGGCAGGCCAGGGCGTAGGCCAGCCGCGCCCCGTCCACGTACAGCGTCAGGCCATGCTCCTGGCACAGAGCGTGGATGGCCTCCAGCTCCGCCAGGGAATAGAGGGTCCCGTACTCCGTGGGCTGGGAGAGGTAGACCAGCCCCGGCCAGACCATGTGGTCCCGGTTCTCGTCGCCGTGAACCCGGCGAGAAAGATTCCCAGGGTCTATGCCGCCAGCTTGCCGCTTTGGTGGGGCAGCGGCAGAACCTTGTGGCCGCCCAACTCGATGGCCCCGGCCTCATGGGTGGCGATGTGGCCGCTGTCCGCCGCCACGGCGCCCTGCCAGCTTTGCAGGCACGCGCCGATGACCACAGCGTTGGTCTGGGTGCCGCCCACCAGAAAGTGGACCGCCGCCTCCGGCGCGCCGCAGGCGGCGCGGAGCTTGGCCCGGACGGACTCGCACCAGGGGCCCAGTCCGTAGCCGGGGCGGGGGTCAGGTTGTGGGAGGTCAGGGCCTCCAGCAGGAGGGGGTAGGCCCCTTCCTGATAATCGTTTGCAAAAAAGAGCCGCTCTTTCTCCGCCGGGGCGGAGGTACTACGGGCACTGTACCCCACATCCCGCTGCCGCGCAAGCCCTCCGCCGGAAAAGGCCGCCTGCAAAGCGCAAAAGCGCCCGACCCCGCAGCGGGGCCGGGCGCTGGGCGCGGATCGCTCATGCCTCCAGGGCGTGCCAGGCAGTCTCCAGAGCCAAGCGCATCTTCTCCTGGAAGGACTCCTGCCGCTCGGCGGCGGGCAGGCTCTCCCCCCGGAAGATGTGGTCCGAGATGGTCAAGATGGCCAGGGCCTGCTTGTGGAGGCGCTGGGCCGTCCAGTAAAGGCCGGCGGCCTCCATCTCCAGAGCCAGGATACCGAACTTGCGGTACTGCTCGCCGGCGGAGTCGTTGTCGTCATAGAACTGGTCGGCAGAGAACACCTGCCCCACGTTGACGGCGGTGCCCAGCTCCTCCGCGCAGCGCACCGCCTGGCGCAGCAGGGGCCAGGACGCCGTGGCGCACAGCTGGCCGGGGAAGCGGTACTGGTCCGCGAAGTGGGAGTTGGTGGACGCCCCCAGGGCGATGACCACGTCCTTGAGGTGGGCGTCGTCCCCGATGCCGCCGGCGGAGCCGATGCGGATGATGGACTCCACACCGTAGAAGGCATAGAGCTCATGGGCGTACAGCGCGACGGAGGGGATGCCCATGCCGTGGCCCATGACAGAGAGGCGGCGGCCCTTGTAGGTGCCGGTGTAGCCCAGCATGTTGCGCACGGTGTTGAAGCACACCGCGTCCTCCAGATAGTGCTCCGCCACGTACTTGGCCCGCAGGGGGTCGCCGGGCATCAGCACCACCTTGGCGATGTCGCCGGGGTTTGCGTGATTGTGCGGGGTTGCCACTCTCAGCGCCTCCCTTCCTCACACGCGGACGATGTAGTGTTCCTTCCGGGGCTTGGCCTTGGGCAGCGGCCCGTCGGGATAGCCCAGGATGCAGGTGCCCACGCCCCGGTACTTTTCGGGAAGGCCCCACTTTTTGAGCATTTCCTTCCCCTCCGGCAGGTCGAAAAACTCCTTGGCCCGGTTGATCCAGCAGGAGCCCAGGCCCACGGCGTGGGCCGCCAGCATCAGGTTTCCCAAAACCAGGGACCCGTCCTGGAGCCAGTTGGCCTCCTCCCCATCCGCCAGCACCACCACCGCGGTGGGGGCGCCGTAGAAGGGGTCGGTGCCGGGGCGGCCCTGGATCTTGGCGTTCTCGGCGGAGAGGTAGGCGATGGTCTCCGCGTCCTGCACCACCACCATCACGGCGGTCTGGGCCCCCTTGCCGGAGGCGGCCCAGGTGCCGGCTTCCAAAACGGCGTTCAATTCCTCGTCCCGGATCTGCTCCGGCTTGTATTTGCGGATGCTCCGGCGCTCCCGGATGGCGGTCAATACGGCTTCGTTCATAGTGATCCTCCTTATTTGCAAATGCGGCGCATTGCGCACGGAATTACAGGGTATCCGTCTCCCGGACGTCCAGCACGGCGCTGACCACGTCCCGGCACAGGCGGTACATCAGCATGGTGTCGATGCCATAGCCCACGAAGTCCGCCCCCCGGGCGAACAGCTCCCGGGCAAAGGCGGGCGTCATGCCCAGGGCCCCCACCGGGACGCCGGCGTCGTTGGCCTTGCGGAGCATAGCAAAGAGGGCCTCCCGCACCTCCGGCGCGTCGATGTTCCCCCGCAGTCCCATGGCAACGGACAGGTCCACCGGCCCCAGAAAGACCGCCGTGATGCCCGGCGTGCGGACAATGGCATCGAAATTGGCCACACCCGCAGGGGACTCCACCAGGGGGATCACCGCCGTGCGGCGGTTGGCCTCCTCATAGTATTCGCTGCCGCCCCGGCCGTATCCGTTGGCCCGGACGCCGGGGCAGGCGCCCCGGTTCCCCTGGGGCGTGAAGCGGGACAGGCGCACCAGCTCCGCCGCCTGCTCCGCCGTGTCGATGTTGGGGGCGATAACCCCGGCGGCGCCGAAGTCCAGCGCCTTCTTGATCCAAACGGCGTCCAGCGCCGGCACCCGGGTCAGCATGCACATCCCCGCCGCCTCCCCTGCGCGCACCAGCTCCGCCAGCTTCTCGGACCCGTAATAGGTGTGCTCCAGATCCACGGCGGCGA
>JAFUGI010000140.1 GCA_017469475.1 Oscillibacter sp.
CGGGCAGACGGCGCGGCGGCTTTTGCGGGCAGGAGTCGAAAAAAGGTAGTATCCGTCGAAAAAAGCGCCGAATTTTTCGGGACATACTTCCCGAAAAATCGTGGCTTTCAGAGATCTTTTTTTCTTTCTCATCTTTTCCCGCCCCGATCTTCCATTGACATAAATTTTTCGATAACTTTTGTTTACCAAGAGTTATCCACATTATCCACAGCTTTTTCAACACAGGATTTTCCTTAGTACCGCAAGGGTTTTTCTCGTTTTTACTAAATTTTGGCAAATCCCGGAGCATAGCTTTTCCCCCGGTCCAAAATCCGTTCACACTTGACATAATTCTCCATCCTGCATCGCTTCTCCCGTTTTCTGTCCTCCCTCCTCTCTCCCCCGGCGGCCTCCGGTACCGAAGCGAGGGTTTGGTCGGGAGCGTCCTTCCGCCCCGCTTTTGCGTCTTCTCACAAAATCTCCAAAATTTTTTCTGCTTTTCAAATTTTATTGTGGACAAATGCTAACGCAAAGCGTATACTACCTTTAATAATCAATCTGTTTTGTTTATATCAACCATAAGCGCGCCTAATATGAATCCAGAGGCCGATCACAAATGCCGCGACCGCGGTCCTGCGGCGGACAAATCAAGAAAAGGAGTGGTCCCATGTCTGAGAGCTATGCCGGCAAGATCAACCGAAAGCTGATGAAAAAGCGCCGCATCATCAACGCCGCCGCAGGGCGGGAAAAGGCGGATCTGGTGCTGAAGAACGCCACCTATGTCAACGTTTTCTCCAACGAGCTGTGCACGGCGGACATCGCCGTGGCGGAGGGGCTCATCGTGGGCATGGGTGCCTACTCCGGCGTGCGGGAGGTGGACTGCACCGGCCACATCGTCCTGCCCGGCTTTTTGGACGCCCACATCCACCTGGAAAGCTCCCTGGTCAGCCCCACGGAATTCGTGAAGGCGGTCCTGCCCCACGGCACCACCACCGTCATCACCGATCCCCACGAGATCGCCAACGTTATGGGGACCGACGGCATCGAGTACATGCTCCAGGCAACGGAGGGTCTGCCGGTGGACGTGCGGTTCATGCTGCCCTCCTGCGTGCCGGCAACGCCGCTGGACGAGTCCGGCGCCATACTGGACTACCGGGCCATCGACTCCTTCTACGACCATCCCCGGGTCCAGGGGCTGGCGGAGATGATGAACTTCGTGGGCATCATCGCCGGGGACGACCAGCCGGTGGAGAAGATCGTGGCGGCCCAGGCCCACCACAAGAAGATCGACGGCCACGCCCCGGACCTGCTGGGCAACGACCTCAACGCCTACATCGCCGCCGGCGTCTACTCCGACCACGAGTGCCACGACCTGCAGGACGCCATCGCCAAGCTGGAGCGGGGCCAGTTCATCATGATCCGGGAGGGCACCGCGGCCCGGAACCTGGAGGCGCTGATGCCCCTGCTGTGCGACAAGTACTCCGAGCGGTGCATGTTCTGCACCGACGACAAGCACCCCAACGACCTTCTGGAAAAGGGCCACATCGACTACATCGTCAAGCGGGCCATTGCCCTGGGAGCCGACCCCATCACCGCTGTGAAGGTGGCCTGCCACAATGCCGCCCGGTACTTCCTCCTCAACAACCGGGGCGCCATCGCGCCGGGATACCTGGGAGATTTCGTCCTCATCGACGATTTTGAGCACTTCAACATCCGCCAGGTCTACAAGAAGGGCGAGCTGATGGTGGAAGACGGCGTGGTGCGGCCCTTCCCCTCCCCTGCCATCGAGCAGTATCTGGTGGACCGGTCCCACGACACCTTCCACGTGGGCGCCCTCACCGAGCAGGATTTTGCGGACCACCGACCCCGGGGCATCATCGGCATGGTGGACGGCGAGATCACCACGGTGGACGCCGGCTACTCCGACCGCATCGACGCGGAGTACGACGTTTTGAAGATCGCCGTGGTGGAGCGGCACAAGAACACCCGCCACATCGGCATCGGCTTTTTGCAGGGCTACGGCCTCAAGTCCGGCGCCGTAGCCACCTCCATCTCCCACGATTCCCACAACATCATTGTGGTGGGCACCAGCGAAGCGGACATGGCCGCCGCCGCCAACCGGGTGGTCCAGCTCAACGGCGGCATCGTGGTGTGGGACCAGGGCCGTCCGGCGGCGGAGGTGCCCCTGGCCATCGCCGGCATCATGAGCGAGGAGCCCCTTGTCACCGTCAATGAAAAGTTGGAGGCGGCCAAGGACGTGGCTCACGCTCTGGGCGTGAACCCGGGCATCGACCCCTTCATGACGCTGAGCTTCATGGCCCTGCCGGTGATCCCCTCTCTTCGCATCACCACCCGGGGCGTGTTCGACGTCACTACCCAGAGCTACGTGTGAGCGTGCTTCTTGCTTCGCGCCGCGGGTCCGAAGGGCCCGCGGCACGGTCCTTTTCCCGGTCGGGTACATTTTCCGGGCAGGTACATTCGCCAGGCAGGCGCGTTCGCCGGGCAGGCGGCGAGTTCTTCCGGGAGCGGCGGCAAACGGCGGAGCCGGTCCGACACCCTTCGATTTTTCTTGACAGAGCGGCCGCAGGCCGTGTATCCTGTTTTGTGAGGTGAACGCCATGAAATCCAAGGCCGCCGTCCGGCGGATCATCGAGATCCTGAAGGGCATCTATCCCGACGCCCTGTGCTCCTTGCAGTATGAAAAGGACTACGAGCTCCTCTTCGCCGTGCGGCTCTCCGCCCAGTGCACCGACGAACGGGTCAACAAGGTGACCCCCGCGCTGTACGCCCGCTTTCCCACCCTGGAGAGCTTTGCGGAGGCCGACCCCAAGGAGGTGGGCGAGTACATCCACTCCTGCGGGTTCTACAACGGCAAATCCCGGGACATCGTGGCCTGCGCCCAGAAGCTGCTGACGGAGCACGGCGGCAAGGTGCCCGGCACCATGGAGGAGCTGACGGCCCTGCCCGGCGTGGGCCGTAAAACGGCGAACCTGATTCTGGGGGACATCTTCCACCAGCCGGCCTACGTGTGCGACACCCACTGCATCCGCATCACCGGCCGCCTCGGCATCACGGACGGGTCCAAGGACCCCCTCCAGGTGGAGCGGCAGCTGCGTCAGGCATTGCCGCCCAGGGAATCCTCCAACTTCTGCCACCGGATGGTGCTCTTCGGCCGGGACACCTGCACGGCCCGCTCCCCCCAGTGCCTGAACTGCCCGCTGTGGGCAGAGTGCGACACCGGCAATCCCCCGCGTAAAACAGCATCGAAATGACCCGGCGTGCCTGCGTTTTTTGCGCAGGCACGTTTTTGCGCCGGGGCACATATACTGTTCTGAAACCCCGATTCCATAAGGAGGCTCCCATGGACGAGAAAACGACTCAAGTCGCGGAATATCTGCGCCAAAACCCCGCC
>JAFUGI010000141.1 GCA_017469475.1 Oscillibacter sp.
GGTTTGCTCTTCAGCTCGCCGGAGCCGGGGATCTGCACCACCAGCGGCACGTGGATGTACACCACGTCCCCGTGGGGCCGCTCGGACCCGATCTGGCGGATGGCCTCCAGGAAGGGCTGGCTCTCGATGTCGCCCACGGTGCCGCCGATCTCGCAGATGACCACGTCCACATCCTCGCCGGCCATGGCGTAGACCCGGTCCTTGATCTCGTTGGTGATGTGGGGGATGATCTGCACGGTGGCGCCCAGATAGTCGCCCCGCCGCTCCCGGTTGAGCACGCTCCACCACACCTTGCCGGAGGAGATGGAGGAGTTGCCTGAGAGGTCTTCGTCCACGAACCGCTCGTAGTGGCCCAGATCCAGGTCCGTCTCGGCCCCATCCTCGGTGACGAACACCTCCCCGTGCTGATAGGGGCTCATGGTGCCCGGGTCCACGTTGATGTAGGGGTCGAACTTCTGGTTGCGCACCCGGACGCCCCGCTGCTTCAAAAGCCGCCCCAGGGACGCCGCGCAGATGCCCTTGCCCAGGCCGGACACCACGCCGCCGGTAATGAATACGAATTTAGTTGACATAACATTCATCTCCCTTTGCCAGATCTCGTGTCCCGCCGCCCCGGCCAACAAAAAACACCGCCGGATTTTGCGGCTGAAAGTCCCTGCCTCTTTTGGGACATTCAGCTGCGATCCGCGGTGTCGCGCACCTGTTCGATTTTGCATTGCGGCTTCCGCCGCAAACCGCCGCCGAAGCATACCAAAAATACTTTCCCAATATAGCACCGGCGGTTTTCTTTGTCAATGGGGACTTGGCGATTTGGCCTCCCGCCTGCCTGGGGCGGGGAGGTCGAAGCTTCGGCATCTCCGCCAAACGCCGGGATAGATGCCCCTGCGCCCAGGCACCGCCCAATACAGGCGGAGAGCGGCGGGTGAAAATCGTCAAAAATAACGGTTGACTTTACTGGTTTAAACCTGTATTGTATTATACTGTAAAAGAGGACCCGAGGTATCGGGCCCCCAAGCTTACAAAAAAGGAGATCATGAAGATGAAGAAGTTGCTTGCACTGGTCCTGGCTGGCGTCATGACGCTGAGCCTGGCCGCCTGCGGCGGAAGCTCCGGCGGTTCCTCCGCTTCCACCGGCACCACCCAGCCCGCCCAGACCACGGAGCCCGCCAAGACCGAGGCCCCCGCGGAGCCCGCGGCGAAGACCTATGTGGTGGGCATCTGCCAGCTGGCCCCTCACGTGGCGCTGGACGCCGCTACCCAGGGCTTTATCGACGCGCTGAACGAGGCCCTGCCCGGCCAGGTGGAGTTCAAGAATGAGAACGCCGCCGGCGACAGCCCCACCTGCGCCACCATCGTCAACGGGTTTGTGTCCTCCAATGTGGACCTCATCATGGCCAACGCCACACCAGCCCTTCAGGCCGCTGCCGCCGCAACGGATACCATCCCCGTCCTGGGCACCTCCGTCACCGAGTACGGCGTGGCTCTGGGCATCTCCAACTTCTCCGGCACCGTGGGCACCAACGTGTCCGGCACCTCTGACCTGGCCCCCCTGGACCAGCAGGCCGCCATGCTTCAGGAGTGGTTCCCCGACGCCAAGAACGTGGGTCTGGTCTACTGCTCCGCCGAGGCCAACAGCCAGTACCAGGTGGACACCGTCCAGGCCGCTCTGGAGACCCTGGGCTACACCTGCACCCAGTATCCCTTCTCTGACACCAACGACATGGCCTCCGTCGTCCAGAATGCGACGGACAATAACGACGTTCTCTATGTGCCCACCGACAACACCCTGGCCAACAACGCCGGCGTGGTGGACAACATCTGCCGCCCGGCCGGCGTCCCCGTGATCGCCGGCGAGGAGGGCATCTGCGCCGGCTGCGGCGTGGCCACCCTCTCCATCAGCTACTCTGATCTGGGCGTGGCCACCGGCAAGATGGCCGCCAAGATCCTCACCGGCGAGGCCAACGTGGCCGAAATGCCCATCGAGTACGCCCCCCAGTTCACCAAGAAGTACAACCCCACCATCTGCGAATCCCTGGGCCTGACGCCTCCCGCTGATTACGAGGCCATTGCGTAAGGCAGACGGCCGCCCCTGAAATTTCCAAAAAAAGAGCGGAAAAGGGCTTCCCCTTTTCCGCTCTTTTGTGATATACTACACTTAACTTTGACCTTTTTTAAAACGAGGGGGACAACACAACTATGTCGGGTTTCATCAGCGCACTGCCGGGCGCCATCTCCCAGGGACTGATCTGGGGCGTCATGGCCATCGGCGTCTACATCACCTACAAGATCCTGGACATCGCCGATCTGACGGTGGACGGGTCCTTCTGCACCGGGGGAGCGGTGTTCGTGGTGCTCTTCACCGGGGGGACGAATCTGTGGGTCGCTTTGTTGGCCGCTCTTCTTGCGGGGATGCTGGCGGGCCTTGTGACGGGGCTTCTCCACACCCTTTGCGGCATCCCTGCCATCCTGGCCGGCATTTTGACCCAGCTTGGCCTGTGGTCCGTGAACATGGCCATCATGGGCATGAAGGCAACCGTCGCCATCAACGTCACCACGCCGGAGCTTTTGGATAAGCTGCTGGTGTCCCTCCGCTTCGTGAAGGATGCCGCCACCGGCGCCCGGCCCTTCTACCGCCATCCCATCATCGTGGTGGGCCTCTTCACGGCGGTGCTCATCGCCCTTTTGTACTGGTTCTTCGGCACGGAGCTGGGCTGCTCTCTCCGGGCCACCGGCTCCAACCGCAACATGGCCCGGGCCCAGGGCATCAACACCGACCACGCCACGGTCCTGGGGCTGGTGCTCTCCAACGGACTGGTGGCCCTCTCCGGGGCGCTGCTGGCCCAGTACAACAGCGCCAGCGAGATCAACATGGGCCGGGGCGCCATCGTCATCGGCCTTGCCGCCGTCATCATCGGCGAGGTGATCTTCGCCCGGCTCTTCCACAACTTTGCCCTGAAGCTGGCGGCGGTGTCCATCGGCGCCATTTTGTACTACATCGTGCTCCAGGCGGTGCTGGCTATGGGCCTCAATGCCAACTACCTCAAGCTCCTCTCCGCGCTGGTGGTGGCAGTGTTCCTCTCCATCCCCTACTGGAAGGGGAAATATACCCATGTGAAAGTCAACGCGGCTGCCGCGGGAGGTACGGATCATGCTTGACGTCAAGAATCTCTACAAGACCTTCAATCCCGGAACGGTCAATGAAAAGACCGCCCTCCGGGGCGTGTCCCTCCATTTGAACGAGGGGGACTTCGCCACCGTTATCGGCGGCAACGGCGCGGGAAAATCCACCCTGCTCAACGCCGTGGCCGGCGTGTGGCCGGTGGACGCGGGCTCCATCTCCATCGCCGGGGTGGATGTGACGGCCATGCCGGAGCACAAGCGGGCCAAGTTCATCGGCCGGGTGTTCCAGGACCCCATGATGGGCACCGCCGCCACCATGCAGATCGAAGAGAACCTGGCCCTGGCGGCCCGCCGGGGCGAGAGCCGGACGCTGCGCTCCGGCATCACCAAGGCGGAGCGGGCGGAGTATATCGAGCGGCTGAAGATCCTGGACCTGGGGCTGGAGGACCGGCTCACCAGCAAGGTGGGGCTCCTCTCCGGCGGCCAGCGCCAGGCGCTGACGCTGCTGATGGCCACGTTGAAAAAGCCTCAGCTGCTGCTGCTGGACGAGCATACCGCTGCCCTGGACCCCAAGACCGCCGCCAAGGTGCTGGACGCCACGGAGCGCATCGTGTCCAAGGACCACCTGACTACCCTGATGATCACCCACAACATGAAGGACGCCATCACCCACGGCAACCGCCTCATCATGATGTATGAGGGGCGCATCGTCATTGATGTGGCCGGGGAGGAGAAGAAGAAGCTGACCGTGCCCCAGCTGCTGGAGCTGTTCAACAAGGTCAGCGGCTCCGACGAGGCGGACGACAAGATGCTGCTTTCATAACACGGACACCGGGCGCTCCCTGTGCGGAGCGCCCGCGCCATAGAGAAAGGAGAGAGGCTTCCATGAAGCTGGTCACATTTTTGAGGGCGGGGCAGGAGCGCGTGGGCGTTCTGACGGAGGACGGCGCCGCCGTGCGGCCTCTGCCCTGCGCGGATATGCAGGCGCTGATCGAAACGACGGGGCTGGCCCGCCTGGGAGAGCTTGTGCGCAGAGCGGAGGAGGCAGTACCCCTTTCGGTGGTGACGCTGTGCGCTCCCATCCCCCGGCCCCGGCAGGACGTGATCTGCCTGGGCATCAACTACCGTGCCCACGCGCAGGAGGCGGACCGCTACAACGCGGACGCCTTCCACAAGGAGGAAAAGGCGGTGCCCATCTACTTTTCCAAGCGGGTGACGGAGGCGGTGGCGCCGGAGGGCTTCATCGAAAGCCACCCCGGCCTGGTGGAGCGGCTGGACTATGAGGCGGAACTGGCCGTCATCATCGGCAAGACGGCGAAAAACGTCTCCGCCGCCGACGCCGCAGACTATATCTTCGGCTATACGGTCTTGAACGACGTCTCCGCCCGGGTCCTGCAGACCAGCCACAAGCAGTGGTACTTCGGCAAGAGCCTGGACGGCTTCACCCCTATGGGCCCCTGCATCACCACGGCGGACGAGATTACTTTCCCGCCGCGGCTGGCCATCTCTGCCCGGGTCAACGGGGAGCTGCGGCAGGACGCCCTCACGGACCAGCTCATCACCGGCATCGGGGACATCCTGGCGGAGCTGTCCTCCGGCATGACGCTGCTGCCCGGCACCATCATCGCCACCGGCACGCCCTCCGGTGTGGGCATGGGCTTCGACCCGCCCCGGTTCCTGAAAAGCGGCGACGTGGTGGAGTGCACCATCGAGAAGATCGGCACCCTGCGCAATCCGGTCCGATAAGGACGACGCGGAAAAATTGCGAGAATCAGAAGGAAGGCCCCGCACGCTTTTGCGTGCGGGGCCTTCCTGATCGTTGTTTTTCAAGCGGGAGAAGCGCTGACAAGGGAAATCACCTAACAGAAAGTGGGGCCTCGTTTCACAGGTGGTGGTCCCGCAGGAGGCGCTTAGCCTGTTCCCACAGCTCGTCGCTGACGGTCTGGATCACCGACACCTGCTCCACAAGCTCCGGCAGGGCGCGGACCAGCTCCTCCTGCACGATGGTCTCATTGGTGATGTCCGCCGAGGGGCACCCGGCGCACTGGCCCAGGAGCTTCACGTACAGCACCTTGCCCTCCAGATGGTCCACAGCGATCTCTCCGCCGTGGGCGCGGAGGGCGGGACGGACCTTCTCCTCCAGCACGGCCTCAATGCGCGCAAGCTTTTCTTCCATAGTCGATCTCCCTTTCCTTCCCTGGTTTCCCTGCCGCCCGACTGTGCGGGCCCAGCGGGGCGCTGCATGTCCTACCAATAAAATACCACATTCGCCGCCGTTTTCATAGGGGGACAGCGGAAAAAAGACCGGCCGACAGAAATTTGCCTTTGCCCCTTGACAAAAGCGCAAAACTGTATATACTGTTCATATACAGTAAGAACGGGAGGCGGCACGATGGAACTCATCATCCGCAACACCGGCAGCGACCCCATCTATGAGCAGATCTGCAAGCAGCTCAAGGCCCAGATCATCTCCGGAGCCTTGCAGCCGGGGCAGGCGCTGCCCTCCATTCGGGCGCTGGCCAAGGATCTGAAGATCTCCGTCATCACCACCAAGCGGGCCTACGACGAGCTGGAGGCCCAGGGCTTTTTGTACACGGTGGCGGGCAAGGGCTGCTTTGTGGCGGAGAAAAATCTGGAGCTGATCCGGGAGCGGCAGCGGGGGGAGCTGGAGGCCTACCTGACCGCCGCCGTGGAGCTGGCAAAAAGCTGCGCCGTCTCGGAAAGCGAGCTTTTGGAGACGCTGCGTATTTTGTGGGAGGAGGAATCGTGATGAATGCCATTGAACTGTCCCATATCCAAAAGTCCTTCGGCAGCTTCGCCATCCAGGACCTGACCCTCACCGTGCCGGAGGGGAGCATCTGCGGACTGGTGGGGGAGAACGGCGCCGGAAAATCCACCACCATCCGGCTGCTGATGGGCGCCCTGCCGGCGGACGGCGGCACCGTCCGCGTCCTGGGCTCGGACGTGGAGGACCCCGCCTTTTTCGCCGTGAAGGAGCAGGTGGGCGTGGTGCTGGACGAGGCGTATTTTCCGGAGGTCCTCTCCGCCGCCCAGGTGGGCAGGGTCCTGGCGGACACCTATCGCAACTGGGACAAAGAGCGCTATCAGGAGCTGCTGCGCCGGTTCGACCTGCCGGAGAAAAAAATCTTCAAGGAATACTCCCGGGGCATGCGGATGAAGCTGGCCATCGCCGCGGCGCTGAGCCACGCGCCCAAGCTCCTGGTGCTGGACGAGGCCACCGCCGGCCTGGACCCCATCATACGGGACGAGGTGCTGGACCTGCTCTATGACTTCACCCGGGAGGAGGACCACTCCATCCTCATCTCCTCCCACATTTTAAGCGACCTGGAAAAGCTGTGCGACACCATTGCCTTCCTCCACCAGGGGCGGCTGCTCTTCTGCGAGGAGAAGGACCGCCTGCTGGAGGAGTACGGCATCTTCACCGGCACCGCCGAGCAGGCGGAGAGCCTGCGGCGCGAGGCGGTGGTGGGCCGGGAGGAGAGCGCCTACGGCGGCGTCCGGGCGCTGGTGCGGCGGGACCTGGTGCCGCCGGCCCTGGAGCTGGAAAAGCCCACGGTGGAGGACGTGATCCTCTTCACGGTGAAAGGAGGGAAGCGGGCATGAAGGCGCTTTTGCGAAAGGATTTCTATGTACTGAAAAAGCAGCTGGGCTTTCTCGCGGTGGCCATCGTGGCGTTCTACATCCTGCCCAATGTCGGATCCAATGTGGTGGCGACGCTGTACGCGGTCATGCTGCCGACCTCCGCCTTTACCTACGATGACCACAGCCGCTGGGGGGAGTTGGCCGCCATGATGCCCTATTCTACATGGGACATCGTGCTCAGCCGGTATGTTCTGGGCTGGCTGAGCGTGCTGACCTTCACCGCCATCGGCGCCTGCGGTCAGCTGGTGCTGTACCGGGTGCTGGGCGAGACTTTCCGAGGCCGGGAGATCTTTGTGCTCGTGTGCATCGCCCTGTGCCTGATGGCGCTGAGCCTGCCGGTCTATTTCCGGTACGACGTGGAGAAGAGCCGCTTTGTCCGGCTGCTGGTGGTCATGCTGATCTGCGGCACCATCGGGGGAGTGATGGCCCTGATGGGCGCGGACACGGAGGAGAGCCTCGTCCGGGCGCCGCTGTGGGTCTATCCGCTCATCGCTGTGGCCTGCAACGCCGTGTCCGTCTTCGCCGCCATGGCGGCCTACCGGGCCCGGCGGCGGAAAGGGTAAGCGCTCCGGTGGGTTGAAGGGCTCCGGCTCCGGTGATACAATGGCGAAACCTGACAACAGGCATCGAATGGTATCAACGGAGGGACGACCATGAGCGAAAAAACACCCAACGCCCGGGCGCTGCTGCCCATTGTGATCTTCTTGGCCCTGTATCTGGGCAGCGGCGTTTACCTGACCTACATCCGCCCTGTGGAGGGGCAGATGGGCTTTTACATCATGTCCGTGGTGGTGGCCTTTTCCATTGCCCTCATCGCGGCCCTGGTCCAGAACCGGACCCTCTCCTTCGACGAGAAGATCCACCTCTGCGCCCAGGGCATCGGGGATGACAACATCACCATCATGCTCTTCATCTTCCTGCTGGCGGGGGCCTTCAGCGGCATCGCCAAGGCGGCCGGCGGCGCAGTGAGCACGGCCAACCTGCTTTTGAGCGTCCTGCCGGGCCGGTTCGCGGTGCCGGGGCTGTTCCTCATCGCCTGCCTCATCTCCATGGCCATGGGCACCAGCGTGGGCACCATCACGGTGCTGGTGCCCATCGCGGCGGAGGTCTCCCAAAACGGCGGCTTTTCCCTGCCGCTGTGCGTTGCCACCGTGGTGGGCGGCGCCATGTTCGGGGACAACCTGTCCTTCATCTCCGATACTACCATCGCCGCCACAAAGACCCAGGGCGTGGTCATGCGGGACAAGTTCCGGGTGAACTTCCGCATTGCCTTGCCTGCCGCCGCCGTGACGCTGGCGATCCTGACGGCCTTTGCCCTGGCGGGGGAGGAGGCCAGTGTGGGCGCCCTGCCCTATAACCTCCTCCAGGCCCTGCCCTATTTTGTGGTGCTGGTGCTGGCGCTGCTGGGCATCAACGTCTTTTTCGTGCTGGGCGTGGGCATCGTGCTCTTTGCCATTTTCGGCGCCGGGACCGGCACGCTGACCTACGTCTCCGCCTTCACCGCCATGGGGGACGGCACCGCCGGCATGTTCGAGACCATCATCGTCACCCTGCTGGTGGCCTCCATCGGCGCCCTGATCCGGGAGAACGGCGGCTTTGCGGCCATCCTGGCCTTCATCCGCCGCCATTTCTCCGGCCGCCGGGGTGGGATGCTGGGCATCGGACTGCTGACGGCCCTGATGGACATTGCCACGGCCAACAACACGGTGGCCATCGTCATGGCGGCCCCCATCGCCCGGGAAATCAGCCGGGAGTACGGCATCGCTCCCGCCAAGACCGCGTCGCTGCTGGATACCTGCTCCTGCATCCTCCAGGGCGTCATTCCCTATGGAGCCCAGCTCCTCATCGCGGCCAGCCTGGGCGGCCTTTCCAGCATGGCCATCATTCCGTACCTCTTGCTTTGACGCTTCCGCCATCCAGTGGCAGCGGAGCGCCAAGGGCGACTATGCGGTCTCTCTCAGCGACGAGCAGTGGGAGCTGGTGGAGGGCCTGGACCTGAACGTGTTTTACGACGACGGCAGCGGCTATATCGACATGGGCCTGGATAATGTCTACGAGTTTGACGACGACGGCAATCTGCTGGCCCCCACCGACGGGACCTGGCTGGCCGTCAACGGGCAGCCGGTGGCCTACTACCACGAATACAGCACCGATACCGTGACCCACGGGCGCATCCCGGCCCTGCTCAACGGCGAGCGGGTGGACCTGCTGGTGGTCTTTGACGACGAGAACCCCTACGGCACCATCACCGGCGCCCGGACCGCCTATACCGCAGACGAGACCGAGACCGTGGCCAAGAGCGAGACGGAGCTCAACCTGGGCGACACCATCGACTTCATCTGCGACTACTACAGCTACGACGGGGAGTACGAGAACAGTTACTTCCTGGGTGAGCAGATGAC
>JAFUGI010000142.1 GCA_017469475.1 Oscillibacter sp.
CTATGCGCACGTGGCGCAGCACGTCCCCCTCCAGCTCCACATAGGCGCTCACCCCCATGAGGGCCAGGTCCATGGCGTTTCGCCGCATGTATTTATAGTAGGCGCTGCCGGCGTTGTCCGGAGGGTCCGGCACCAAAATGCGCTTTAAGAGCTCGTCGGGCCGCAGGTCAAATTTCTTGAAACCCACGTAAAACTGCTCCAGGGGAACGGTCCGCTCCCCCTCCGGTCCCGCCGTCACCACGGCGGCGTCGTGGACCAGCAGGGGGCCGATGGAGTCCGCTGACGGGGCACCGTTCATGATGTTGCCCCCCAGGGTCCCCCGGTAGCGGATCTGCACGGACCCCACTTGGGAGCAGCCCTGAAACAGGGCGTAGTACCGCCGCCGGATCAGGTCCCAGGCCTCGATGCGCCGGTGGGAGGTGAGGGCCCCCAGGTCCAGCCCCTGCCCCGGGACATAGCGCTGTCCCTGGAGCTCCGGGATGCCCTTCAGGTCCACCACCCGCTCCGTCTTGTCCTTTCCGCTGTGCATATTCACATAGACGTCGGTGCCGCCGGCCACGGGCTTGGCGCCCTCTGCCTTCAGCCGGCAGGCCTCCAGCAGGTCGGTTGGCATATAGAGTGCAAAATTGGAGAGCATCAGTCCCCGACCTCCTTTCGGAAGAGAATATGCTCCGGCTTGATGGGCAGGGAGTCAAAGTCCGTGTTGCAGGCGTGGCTCACGGCCCCGGCAATGGCTGCGGCGGTGGGGACCAGCCCCGGCTCGCCGATGCCCTTCACGCCGAAGGGCCCCTCCGGGTGGCCGTTTTCCACCAGAGTGATCTTCATCTCCACGTCCGAGTCCATGAAGGTGGGCACCTTGTAGTCCACCATGTTGCCGTTGCGCAGGTTCCCCTCCTCGTAGATCATCTCCTCCATCAGGGCGTGGCCCAGGCCCATGATGATGGACCCCTCGATCTGCTGAAGGCAGCCGGTGGGGTTGATGGCCTTGCCGATGTCGTGGGCAGCGCCCATCTTCACCACCTTCACCCGGCCGGTGACGGGGTTCACCTTCACCACCGCCGCCTGAGCCCCGATCATCCACATGACCGTGGGCCGGGAGGACTGGCGCCCCTCCACCGGCGGGGGATCGAAGATGTCCGAGGTTCCGTACCGCCCGATGGCGATGACCGGGGGCTGCTCGTGCATGATGCCGGAGCGGCCCACGTCGTTGATGTGGATGCGCTGGTCCGGGTCGGATACGCGCTGGATATAGCCTTCATCCGTATAGGTCACGTCCTCCGCCCCGCACTTCCATTTGATGGCGGCCAGGGCGCACAGCTGGCGCTTGATGTCCGCGCAAGCCTCCAAAACGGCGTTGCCGGAGTGGAAGGTGGAGCGGGAAGAGGTGGTGGTCTTGTCGTAGGGAGTCATGGAGGTGTCCACCGGGGCCACGCTGATGCGCTCCAGATCCATGTGCAGCGCCTCCGCCGCGAACTGGGGCAGCGTAGTGGTGACGCCCTGGCCCATCTCCCGGCTGGCAGACCAGATGTAGACCGAGCCGTTTTCGTTCATCTTCACCACACAGGAGGTGGTGGAGGGGGTGCCGGTGAGCTTATTGAAGCAGGCGATGCCCTTGCCGTACAGGTTCCCCTCCTCGTCGGTCCACCGGTCGGGCAGGCGGTCCCAGTCCACGTTTCGCGCCGCCGCCCGCAGGCACTCCTCCACCGCGCAGGTGGAGATGATCTCCCCGGTGATGCCCACGTCCCCGTCGTGCAGGCAGTTGTGCAGCCGCAGGGCCAGAGGCTCCATGCCCAGCTTCCGGGCGATGATGTCCATCTGGTGCTCGTGGAGGGTGGCGGCCTCCGTCACGCCGAAGCCCCGGTACGCGGTGCCCAGGGTCCGGTTGGTCATATACACATAGGTATCCACCTTGGCGTTGGGGATCTTGTAGGGGCCGTTTGCCGCGAAGCCCGCGTTATAGTCCACCCGGGGATTGGTGGTCACGTAGGCCCCGGCGTCCCAGTAGCCGGTGACCTGCTGGGCGGTGATGGTGCCGTCCCGCTTCACTCCGGTCTTGATATAGTACTGCACGGTGGAGCGGCAGACCGTGGCCTCGAACTCCTCATGCCGGTCGTAGGTCAGCTTCACCGGCCTTCCTCCGGCCTTGAGGGACAGGGCAATGGCGATGGGCTCGCACTTGGCCTCGTACTTGCCGCCAAAGCCCCCGCCGATGTGGGTCATGGTCAAGCGCACCTTCTCCGCCGGCACATGGAAGATCTTGGCCATCAGCCCCTGGATGCTGAAGGGGGACTGGTTGGGCGTCCAGACCTGGATCTCCCCCGTGTAGGGGTTGGCCATGGCCGTTGCGGTGTGGGTTTCGATGAGGGCGTGCTGGAGCTGGCCGCAGCGGAATTTGGACTCCACCACCAGATCCGCCTGGGCAAAGCCCTCCTCCACGTTCCCCTTGCTCAGGTGAAACTGGTCGCCGATGTTGGTGCCCTGCACCGGAAAGCACACACTGGAGCAGTCGTACCGGCTCCAGTCCTCGTGGATCAGCGTCTCGTTTTTCATGGAGTCCTCGATGGTGTTCACCACCGGCAAAAGCTCGTACTCCACCTCGATCTTCTCCGCCGCCTCCCGGGCGGCCTCCTCCGTCTCCGCCGCCACTGCCGCCACCGGCTCGCCCTGATAGCGCACCTTGTCCAGGGCGATGATGGGCTGGTCGGCGATGAAGGTGCCGTAGGGCTCCGGATAGTCCGCCCCGGTGATGACGGCCCGCACGCCCACCACGGCCCGGGCCTTCTCCGTGTGGATGGCCAGGATGCGGGCGTGGGGGTGGGGGCTGCGGGTCACCGCGCCGTACAGCTGCCCGGGAAAATTCACATCCGCGCCGTACTGGGCGGTGCCGGTGACCTTTTCAATGCCGTCCTTTCGGATCTGGCTGTGGCCGATGACCGGCTCGGCCCCGTCGGTATCCTTCCGGTGGACCACCAGCCGGTCCCACTCGACGCCCTCCCGGTGGAATTTTTCGCAGGGGGTCAGCTTGCTCTGCTGGGCCATGGGACCTCATCTCCTCTCTTCTCCCGCCCGGGGGCGGGACGTGCCTCCATTGTCATGCTTCGGCGTTCTCCGCCGCTTCCTTCTCCCGGAGGTGGCGCTTGAGCTCCTCGCCGAAGTTTTTGATGTGCAAAAATACATAGGCGCCCACGGTGTGGTCGTCGTGCTGGCGCAGCAGTTCATAGATCTGCCGGTGCTGCTCCGCAAGCTCCGGCAGCGTGTTGCGGGTGGCGGAGGCGGAAAGCCCCGTCCACTCCACCAGCCGCAGCCCCTCCCACATGCGCTTGAGGGCCGGGCTCCCTGCCGCGTCTACCACGGCGGCGTGGAAGGCGATGTCCTTTTCCACGAAGACGGCGATGTCCTCCGCCTCGTCCATCTCCCGCAGCAGCCGGGCAAGCCCCTCCAGCTCCCGCTCTGTGATGCGGCGGGCGGCTTTTTCCGCGGCGTACTGGTCCAGAAAGGCCCGGGTATTGTAAATATCCTCAATGTCCTCCGGCGTCAGCCGCCGGACGAAGGAGCCGGAATAGGGCCGCTCCTCCAAAAGGCCCATGGCGGAAAGCTCCAAAATGGCCTCCCGCACCGGGGCCTGGGACACGTTCAGCTCCTTGGCCAGCTGAGTCTCCACCACCCGGTCTCCCGCCCGGTAGCGGCCGCTGGCGATCTGGCGCTGGATGTAGGCTCGGATCTGGCCGCGCAGCGTCCCCTTGGACAGGCTCCGCACCGATTCTCTGCCCATGGTCTCCCTCCTTTGGCTTCGTGAAGCCGTTTTGCCAGTAATCGATTATCGTTAATTTAATTGTAGCGTGACCGCCCACCCTTGTCAATGGAGATTTTTGAGCCTCGTTATTCTTTCGCGGAGATACCCCTCAAACCCCTCCTGGGTGAGATTGACGATCAGCTCCGGCGGAAAGTCCAACTCCTCCAGAAGCGTCATCAGCGGCCGGACGTTTCCCACCATGGCGTGGAAGTGGGCGTCGCTGGCAACGCACACCCGCTGGCGGCGGCGCTTGCAGCAGAGGATGTACTCCTTTAAGGAGGGCAGGCTCCCGGGACGGTGGGCGGTGGTGGAGTTGTTGTTCAGCTCCAGCAGCTTCCCCTGCCGCGACGCCTCCTCCGCCAGGGCCTCAAAGTCGCAGGGCACGCTGGGGTCGTCGGCGTGGCCCAGGATGTCGATATAGGGATCGCGCAGCATGGCCAGATAAGTTTCGGTATTTTCCGTCTTTTTCGCCTTTTCCGGGAACATATGGCTGTGGATACTGGCAATGGCCCACTCGCACAGCCTCAGGTATTCCGGCGGGACGTCCAGGTGGTTTTCGTGGTCCAGGATGTTGGCCTCGATGCCCCGGTACACCCGGATGCCCTCCACCGTGTCCGGCAGCATCTGCTGGCTGTGGGGGATGAAGGAGGGGGCGCCGCCCTCGATGGCCGGGGCGTGCTCCGTCAGGCACAGGCCCTTCATCCCCCGGCGCTTGGCCGCCAGGCAGTTTTCCGTCAGGGTGGACCAGGCGTGGCCCGAGAGCACAGTATGGGTGTGGGTGTCCACCTCCGGGGTCATTTCGCTCAAATGCATAAAATGGGAGCCTCCTTTTTGGTGAGTATTTCGGAGAAAACCTTTCGTTTCCCGCTTGACTTTTCCGTGGAGTCTGGTACAATCCTAATTGTAACCAATAATCGATTATCAAGCAATTGAATTTTTCGGAGCCTCACTTATCGATGGCGATTATACCATCCGTTCTTTTGAAAATCAACGGGATTCTGGTGATTTATGCCAAATATCCCGAATTTTCGTCGGACGCTCTGTTGATTCAATCGATTTTCGATTAAATTCGACCTTTTTTGTATCCCCTCTCCGGAGCCGGGGTGCGCCGGAGCGATCAATAATGTAAAGGAGATATGACCATGAGTGACACTTCCAAGATCCTGGCCACCAAATTTACAGACGAGCGCTTCCCCATCGAATGGAAGGACGAGGCCGAAAAGAGCCTGATGTGGTTCTACGATGACCTGCACTGCCCCAACCCCATTTCCCCGCTGTACTTCGACATCGGCGGCTGGTGGGACTGCGAGGGCCGCTGGGGCACAGACTGCGCCTACATGTATCAGCGCTTTGGCGCCCCCATCGGCAAGGCGTGGCTGGCCAAGAAGATCGGCGGCTATGTATACTCCGCCGTGGTGCCCCCCGAGACGGACGCCGACAAGATCGGCCCCATGTTCGACTACTACACCAAGGTCATGCCCATCTACGCCGACACCTTCATGGACCGCTGGGAGAAGGAGTATGTGCCCCGCCTCCGGGAGATGCAGGGCAAGATCATCGACTTTGACTTCGAGCACCGGAGCCTGCCGGAGATCATGATCCACATGGAGGACGCCCTGGACATGAAGTCCGAGGCCTTCCGCATCCACTGGATCATCAACCTGGCCCAGTTCCAGGCCTCCACCAACTTCACCAACGCCGCCAAGAAGGCCGGTGCCGACGATGTGCTCATCGGCAAGATCAACGTCTCCCCCAAGGACCGCAACTGGGACTCCCTGAAGGCCCTCTGGGCGATGAAGGAGTATGTCTGCTCCGTGCCGGCGCTGACGAAGCTGTTCAAGGAGAACGAGGTCAAGGACATTTACGCCAAGGTGGAGGATACCGAGGGCGGCGCCAAGTTCGTGGAGATGATGAACGATTACCGGGAGGAGTACGGCTTCAAGGCCATGTACACCCACGAGTTCATCTACAAGACCTGGTACGAGGACCCCACCCCCGTGATCGAGGCCGTGCAGCACTATGTGAAGACCAACTACGACTTCAACGCGGAGTACGAGGCCTGCATGACGGCCCAAAAGGAGGCCATCGAGGAGCTGTACTCTCGGGTCACGGACCCCGAGCAGCTGGCGGAGCTGAAGTACGCCCTGGAGCTGAGCGTCAAGATGGCGCCCCTGACGCCCGACCACCACTTCTACATCGACCAGGGCATCTACTCTCACCTGCGGGTGATGTTCGTCCAGATCGGTAAAAAGTTCGTTAAGCACGGCCTGCTGGACGATCCCGAGGACATCTTCATGCTCAAGTACGACGAGATCCGCTGCGCCGCCACCTCCGACTATCCCGTCAAGGAGCTTGCCAGGACCCGCCGCGCCGAGATGGAGGCCGCCAAGAAGATCCATCCCCAGGAGTGGTACGGCACCGCCACCGAGTGGCAGATCTACAACGAGCCTTACAAGTCCCTGTGGGGCTATCCTCAGAAGTTTGAGGCCGAGATGGCCGAGAAGGCCAGCAAGGAGGAGATCAGCAAGACCGTCCTCAAGGGCATCCCCGGCTGCCCCGGCGTGTATGAGGGCATCGCCCACCTGGTCTCCGCCCCCTCTGAGCTGGACAGCGTCCAGAGCGGCGAGGTGCTGGTGTGCAAGATGACCAACCCCGCCTGGGTCGTGGCCTTCTCCAAGATCGGCGCCCTGGTGACGGACACCGGCGGAGCCCTGTCCCACCCCGCCGTGGTGGCCCGGGAGTTCCACGTTCCCTGCGTCGTGGGCACCCGCCGCGCCACCCAGATCATCCGCAACGGCGACAAGATCCGGGTGGATGGCTCCAAGGGTATCGTGGAAGTGATCGGATAACCGTCCTGCGCGAATGCGGTACCGTTTTTCTGCGGTACCGCATTCGTTCCGATAAAATTTGTGACAGCAGAAAGGATCTTTCCTATGAGTCAGTATCTTGCGTGGTTCAACGAGATCCCCGACGAGGACCTGGGCCTGGCCGCCGGCGGCAAGGGGGCCAGCCTCTGCCGGATGTCCCGGGCGGGACTGCCGGTGCCGCCGGGCTTCATCGTCCGGTCCGAGACCTTCAACGCCTTCATGGAGGCCAACGGCCTGTGGGACTATGTCTTTGAGAAGATCGACACCATCGACTTTTCCAGCAACGCCTCCCTCATCGCCGTGGCGGCGGAGATCCGCCAGCACATCATCTCCTGCCCGGTGCCCGCCGACATCGCCGCCGACATCGTGGCTCGGTACGGCCAGATCGGCAGCGGTCATGAGCCGGTGGCCGTCCGCTCCAGCGGCACCGCCGAGGACCTGGACGACGCCAGCTTCGCCGGCCAGCAGGAGACCTATCTCTTCGTCATCGGCAGCGACGACGTGGTGCAGTTCATCAAGGAGTGCTGGGCCTCCCTGTACAACGACCGGGCCATCTTCTACCGCCGGGAGAAGAAGTTCGACGAGCGCAGCATCTCCATCGCCGTGGTGGTCCAGCGCATGGTCAACGCGGAGAAGGCCGGCGTCATGTTCACCTCCAACCCCATCCTCAACGACCACGACCAGGTGCTGCTGGAGGCGGCCTGGGGCCTGGGCGAGGCGGTGGTGTCCGGCATCGTGACGCCGGACAACCTGACCATCAGCAAGTCCACCGGCGAGGTGGTCAGCGAGTACATCTCCGAGAAGGAGACCATGGTGGTCCGCCTCAGCGAGCGGGGCGGCACCAAGGAGATCCCCGTGCCCGACGAGCTGCGGGAGGCCCCCGTGCTGACGGAGGCGGAGCGCGGCGCCCTGGTGGACCTGGCCCGGAAGATCGAGGCCTTCTACCAGAAGCCGGAGGACATCGAGTGGGCCATCACGGAAGGACAGGTGTACCTGCTCCAGTCCCGGCCCATCACCACCATGAAGTGACCGACACCGGACAAGATAAGGAGTGACGATATGGCAACGTTTACCGAGCAGATCAGCAGCAACAAGGCGGTGCTCCGCTTTGACGTGGTGGGCGGCCCCGCCCGGGACAAGATCGCGGAGGACATGTCCTTCCTGAACTACCGCCTGGGCGCCGTGGAGGTCTCCCACGTGGTCACCAAGGACCGGCCCGACATCATCTGGTACTACGACGAGGCGGAGAAGACCATCCGCTACGAAAACGGCCAGCTCATCCTCACCAGCTTCTGGGAAGAGGGCGAGCTGAACAAGATCATGGTCTCCATGCTGGCAAACGAGATGGACAAGGTGGGCCTGCACCCCTTCCACTCCTCCAGCGTCATCTACAAGGGCCACGGCATCCTGCTGGTGGGCGGCGAGAACAACCACGGCAAGTCCATGACCCAGCTGGAGGGCTGCCGCCGCGGGGCGGAGATCTTCTCCACCGAGACCACCGTTATGGACCACGAGACCGGCATCGCCCTGTACGGGTCCAAGAACGTGTACGTCCGCAAGCGGGCCAAGGGCACGGAGCGCAGCGACCTTGCCGACCAGGACGAGGGCGTGAAGATGTTCTTCGGTGACGAGCCGGAGATGCCCATGTGCTACGAGCCCAAGAACATGGACCTTGCCATCATGCCCTGCATCGACGGCTGGTTCAAAACCGAGGTCAAGCCCATGGGGCAGTTCGAGGCCTCCTATCAGAGCTATCACTCCATGATGAACTTCTTCGGTCTCAACCAGCTGCTGTGCGGCAAGAGCGGGTGTGTCATGCCCATCGTGGACACGGACGAGCGCCGGCAGGCCCGGGGCAAATTCTGCGCCCGGTACGCCGCAGGACGGCCCTACTTCATGATCCGGGCCAAGACCCCCCAGCTGGTCTTTGACGAGATTGAGAAGATCATGGCCGACCTGGGGATGAACTGATCCCCCATCAAAACCCAAAAAAGGAGGACTTCCATGTTAAACGTTGTTGGGATCGGGCAGAGCCACGGCGCGGATTACGACAAGGCCATCAGCTCCCCTGAGATCGAGATCGAGCAGATCACCCCAAATGTATACACCTTCACGGGCCTGCGGGGCTGCGACCCCAGCATGGTCATGACCAGCGAGGGCGCCGTCTTCATCGACACGGCCCAGTGGCTCACCCAGCTTCAGCAGATGATCGACTTTGCCCGGGAGAAGTGCGGCGGCGTCCGGTATCTCATCAATACCGAGAGCCACATCGACCACGTCTTCGGCAACCCCTACCTGAAAAAGGCCGGCGCCACCATCATCGCCCATGAGAAGATGGTGGGCAGCTATTACAAGATCCCGCCCGCCTTCAACCAGACCACCTATGAATACAACCTGGACCTGCTGCGCCGCCAGGACCCCACCAAGGCGGACCTGCTCCTGCCCGAGGGGGAGGAGGAGATCGGCAAGCCCGACATCACCTTCTCCGACCGCATGACCCTCAAGGTGGGGGACCACACCTTCCAGATCTTCCACACCCCCGGTCACTCCCCGGAGCAGACCAGCGTCTACTGCCCGGAGGAGCGGGTGGTCTTCGTGGGGGACAACATCTTCAACAACTGCCAGATCTGGTTCCACTCCATCGACTTTGACGCCCTCTTCAAGAGTCTGGACTGGCTCCAGAGCTTGGATGTGGACTACATCATCCCCGGCCACGGGCCCGTCCGGGGCAAGGAGTGCATCGCGGAGAACAAGCAGTTCATCTACGAGTGGCTCAGCGTGGTGGGCGACGCCATCATCAACAAGGGCTGGAGCCGGGAGGAGTGCATCCAGCGCATCAACTTTGCCGACCGCTTCCCCGTGGACATCGGCCAGCCCGAGTGCATGGAGTACATCTCCACCAACAACGCCCGCATCGCCTACGACTATATCGTCCGCAAGGGCAGCCTGTAAGGGAGGCGCCCCATGGAACGAAAAACGGCCATCATCGGCAAGGGCATGATCGGCATCAGCCTGGCGGTCCTCTTCACCGGCAACGGCGTGCCCACTGTCGTCCTGGCGAAAAACAGCGCCGTGGGCCTGGAAAAATACCGCACCTACTATCGGGACCTCATCGCCCAGGGCCTGGTCACGGAGGGGCAGGCCGCCGCCTGCGAGCGTCTCCTCTCCTTCACGGAGCGCTATGAGGACCTGGCAGATGTGGAGGTGGTCTTCGAGTGCGTCACGGAGCAGCTGGATGTGAAGTACGGCGTCTACGCCCAGATCGAATCCCACTGCCCCCATCTCAGGGCTATTGCCTCCACCACCTCCGCCATCTCCCCGGTGGACCTTGCCAAGGGCGTCCGCCAGCCGGAGAAGATCATGGTGGCCCACCCCTACAATCCGCCCCACATGGTCCCCTGCGTGGAGCTGGTGAAAAACGACTTCACCGCTCCCGACGCGCTGGACGCGGTGATCTCCCTGCTGGAGCACTGCGGCCGGGAGGTCTGCCGGATGAACAAGCCCGCCCCGGGCTTCATCGCAAACCGCCTCCAGCACGCCCTGTATCGGGAGGCGGTCTACATGGTGGAGCAGGGCATCTGCGCCCCGGAGGACATCGACAAGTGCATCCGCTCCAGCTGGGGCCCCCGGTATACCTCCATCGGTCTTTTCGACCACTTTGACTACGCCGGGCTGGACCTGGTGGCCAACATCGAGCGCTATCTCTACCCCGACCTGTGCGACACCAAGACCGTCCACCCCTCCCTTCAGGAGCGGCTGGACCGGGGCGATCTGGGCTGCAAGACCGGCGTGGGGTACTACGACTGGCGGGAGCGGGACCTGGACGCCTTCCGCAAGCGGACGGTGGACCCCTACCTGCCCTATTTCAACTGGCACCTGCCGGAGGTGTGACCCCCGGCGGGACAAGGAGGCCCTATGACGCAGGCCACTGCCTATTTCTATCGGGGCGGCCTCAACTGCGCGGAGAGCACCCTCCGCTGCCTGGTGGAGGACGGCGTCATCCAGGCGCCGCCGGAGGCTGTCCGCATGATGACCGGCTTTGGCGGCGGCATGCAGCGGGGCGCCACCTGCGGAGCGGTGGTCGCGGCGGTGGCCGCCATCGGCTGGGCCTTCGGCCGCACCGACCCGTCGGAGGACCGGAGCGTCTCCGCCCGGGCCGTGCGCACCTTCCTCCAGCGCTTCGAGTCGTCCTTCGGCACGCTGGACTGCGCAGAGCTTCGGTCCGTGTACGCCAGGGAGCACGCCCTCAGGTCCGAGGGCATGTACCGCAGCTGCACGGTGTTCGTGGAGCGTGCCCAGGCCCTTGCGGAGGAAGTCATTCGTGAGGAGCGCACCCGGGCGGGCGACGCCTGACGCCCTTCGCCCGAAGCGCGATCTCCGAAAGCCGGGCGTCCCGTCCTCGCACCAGCTCTTCCGCATCCGTGTCCCCGCAGCGGACGCGCCATTCCACGCAAAGCAAGGACCGGCGAAGTCTCGCCGGTCCTTTTCCAGTCAGAAAGGAGGTCCTCATGCCCCCCTCCGTGTGCCGTCAGCGGCTGTTCCGCGTTCTTTTCTATGGAGTCGGCGTCCTGTCCCTTGCCCTGGGGCTCACCATGAGTACCCAGGCGGGCCTGGGCGTGGGGCCGGTGGTCACCGTACCCTATACTCTCTCCCTCCACACCGGGATCACCTTGGGCACCGCCACCTTTTTGGTGTATCTCCTCTATGTGCTGCTCCAGCTTCTGCTGGACCGGGGCCGAGAGGCCCTTCGTACGGCGCTGCAGATCCCCTTCAGCGTGGTGTTCGGCGGGCTTTTGGACCTGCTGGGCGCCTGGGTCCGCTTCCCCGTCGCTGTCCTTTGGCAGCGAGCGCTGCTCTATGCCGCCTCGCTGTTCTTCTCCGCCGGGGGTGTTGCTCTGAGCCTTCCCATGCGCCTGGTCAACAACCCTGCGGACGGCTTTGCCCGTGCCCTGGGCGAGCGGACCGGCCGGGGCACCGGCGCCGGCAAAAATCTGCTGGACCTGTGCTGCGTGGGGCTTGCCCTGCTGGTCCAACTGGTCACCGGCCGGTCCGTGGGCGCCATCGGCGTGGGAACGCTGGTCTCCGCCGTAGCAACGGGGCGCCTCCTGGCCCTGTTCAACCGCCTCTTTCGCCGCCGGATGGAAACCCTGGCCGGCCTCCACTCGGAGCCATGACTCCGCCCAAAGAGACTCCCAGCGCACCCAGCCCATCCGCTTTGCGCCAGGGGCGATTCTCCCTTCCGCTCCCCGGCGTCTCCATCTCCGGTGCCAAAACATGACCTGCATCAACGGCCCACGCTTCTTGCGCCCCACAACAGGGCGCAGAAAGCGTGGCAAAGCCC
>JAFUGI010000143.1 GCA_017469475.1 Oscillibacter sp.
GGGGGCGCCGATGTAAGCCAGGAGGCCCTTGACGGGGACGTCCTCCCCCTCCTGGGCCACGATTTTCAAAAGGGTGCCCTCATACTCGCTGACGACCTCGTTGGTCAGCTTGTCGGTGGTGATCTCCAGGATCACATCGCCCACCTTGACCTCGTCGCCCTCGTGCTTGATCCACTGGGAGACGGTGCCCTCCTCCATGGTCAGACCCAGCTGGGGCATCAAAATTTCATGAGCCATGATGTACCCTCCTCACTTGTTCAGCACGCGCTTGACGGCCTTGACGATGTCGTCGGGATGGGGGAAGTTCTGGTCCTCCAGCACGGGGCTGAAGGGAGAGACGATGTTCAGGCCGCACACGCGCTCCACGGGGGAATCCAGCTCATCGAACAGCTCCTCGCTGATCTCGGCGGAGAGCTCGCCGGCATAGCTGCCGCGCTTGACCTCCTCGGACACGATGATGACGTTGTGGGTCTTGGAGACGGAGGCGCGGATGGCGTCCCAGTCCACCGGCACCAGGGTGCGCAGGTCCAGGACCTCCACATCGATGCCCTCGGCGGCCAGCTTCTCGGCGGCCTCCATGGCGAAGTTCACCTCGCGGCTCCAGGTGATGATGGTCAGGTCCTTGCCCTCGCGCTTGACGTTGGCCTTGCCGATGGGGGTGAGATACTCCTCCTCGGGGATCTCCTCCTTCTTGGCGTAGAGCAGCTTGTGCTCAAAGACCACCACGGGATCGGGGTCCCGCATGGCGGACTTGATGAGGCCCTTGGCGTCCTCCGCAGAGCAGGGGGCCACCACCTTCAGCCCCGGGAAGTGGCACACCATGCCCTCCAGGGACTGGGAGTGCTGGCCGGCGTTGCGGCGGCCGGAGCCCATGGGCATGCGCAGCACCAGGGGGATGGAGCACTGTCCGCCGGACATGTACTTGAGCTTGGCGGCCTGGTTGAACAGGGGGTCCGCGCACTCGGTGACAAAGTCGTCATACATCAGCTCCACGCAGGGATGCATGCCCCGCATGGCGGCGCCCACGGCCATGCCCATGAAGCCCTCCTCAGAGATGGGGGTGTCGATGACGCGGTTGGGGCCGAACTCATCCAAAAAGCCGGTGGTGATGGCGAACACATTGCCCATCACGGCCATATCCTCGCCCATGATGAACATGTTCTCATCACGGAGCATCTCCTCATGCAGGCCCTCACGAATGGCCTTGCTGACGGTAATCTTCTTCTTGCTCATCTTGCCACACACCTTTCGTTATCGGCAGTATACATATCGTCGGTGACCTCGGACGGATCGGGATAGGGAGACTCGTCGGCAAACTTCACGGCCTCGTCCATCTCGGCGGCGGCCTCGGCCTTGATGGCCTCCAGCTCCTCGGCCTTCACGCCCAGGTCCATCAGCTTCTTGCCCATCTTCTCGATAGCGTCGTTGGCCAGGGCCTCCTCCATGTAAGTGGCGGGGCGGTACACCGCGGGATCGCCGCAGTAATGGCCCTGATACCGGTACACCTTGGCCTCGACCACATAGGGGCCCTTGCCGCTGCGGGCATGCTCCATGGCGGTCTGCATGGCCTCGTACACGGCAACGGCGTCAGTGCCGTCCACCACGGCGTAGGGCACGTTGTAGGCGGCGGCGCGGGTGGCCAGGTCCGGGGTGTTGGTGACGCGGTGGATCTCAGTGGACACGCCGTAGCAGTTGTTCTCGATGAACCACACCAGAGGCAGGTGCCAGGTGGCGGCCATGTTCAAGGACTCATGGAAGCTGCCCTCGTTGGTGGAGCTGTCGCCGAAGCAGCCCACGGTCACAGCGTCGTCGCCCTTGATCTTGGAGGCCAGAGCGCTGCCCGCGGAGATGCACTGGCCGGCGCCCACGATGCCGTTGGCGCCCAGGTGGTTCATCTTCGCCATGTCGGCGATGTGCATGGAGCCGCCCTTGCCCTTGCAGTAGCCAGTGCGCTTGCCGAACAGCTCCGCCATGGCCCGCTTGGGATCGCCGCCGCGGGCGATGACGTGGCCGTGGCCGCGGTGGGTGGAGGTGAAATAGTCCTGGGGCTGGATGGCGGCAAACGCGCCGGCCTCCGCGCCCTCCTGGCCGATGCTCAGATGGATGTTGCCGGCCAGCATACCTTTGGTGAAGCATTCCGCCGCGTGCTCCTCAAACGCACGGATCCGGACCATGGTGCGATACAGGTCGGTCAGGAATTCCACAGAATACTCCGCATTTTTCTTCTTCCTTGCCAATGTTTTCACGCCTTTCTAAAAAATTTGTGATTGTTTGTAACTATATGGACACCCTCATGCCTGCCGGGGGGCAAACAGGGGGACCTCCAACTCGCTGTCGAACTTCCGGCCCATGACCAGACCCTCGATCTCGGCCACGACCACGTCCACCGTCAAAAGGACCTTGGTGCCCTCCACCAGGTGGCCGCCGTAGGCCTTGCCGTCCTTGTCGGAAAGGGTGACGTGGACATGGAGGTTGGTCACGCCCTCGTCGTCATGGCAGATGATGCCGGAAAGGCCGGTGAGCTCGATGACCTCGTCGAGGTACGTGGGCTCGCCGTAGCCGTACTTCGCCTTTTTCTCCGGGATGTAGATGGGATTGCAGAACCGCACGCCGTCCAGGCTGCCAAGGCCGCTGAGGATCACGCCGTTGCTGATGCCGGCGCGCTTGCAGGCCTCCTCCAGTCCCAGCAGCACGTCCGTGCCGGGCTTGAGGCGAAGCGCCACCACACGCTTGAGACTGCCCTGAGCCATTTCAATACCGAACTGTTCCATAGGGATCCTCCTTCATTTTAATATCCGCTTATAGTTCGATTTGCTGTAATCTATCCCACAGAGGCACCACCGGTCCCCTTCCCGCGTCCCAGCACGCAAGATCGTGCTCCAAGCGCTGACGGATGCCGGTGCTGTCATCCTCTGAAAAAGGAACGTGATAGACGCAGATGCCCGCCGCCGGGAGTGTGCCCTTGAAAAACTTCCCGGTGCGCAGGGCGTTGAAAAACAGGGGGTTCACAAAGGCCGCCCGCAGCTCCCGCCCCCGCAGGCGGGCCAGATCCTCCGTCACGTAATTGATGTCCGCCGTGAAGAGGACCTGCTTTTCCCCAAAGGAGATGAGATAGCAAAAGTGCTTCACCCGGGCGAAGGCCTTGTCCAGGTGGGCCGTCCGGAAGGCGCGGACCGTCAAGCGGGGCTCGATGCGAAAGGCGGCGTGGTCCGTCTCCTCCGAAAGGAGGACGCAGGGCGTTCCGCTCTCTTGGAGATACGCCCTCAGCCCGCTCTCCCCCACCGTGCGGGTATCCGGGGCGAAGACGCCCTTCACCGGGCGGCGGCGGAGATACTCCAGCGTCATGGCGGGAGAAAAGTGATCGGGATGGGCGTGGGTAAAGAGAAGGTAATCGATCCGTTCAAAGGGGGGCTCCCCCGCCAGCATCGCCTGCCAGACCCGGGGCGTGAGGTTGCTGAAGGGATGGCCTTCGGGACCGTAGATCCCGTCCAGCAGCAGTGTGGTGCCGTCATACTTCAGCAGCACCCCGGCGTTTGCCACCAGTGTCACCCGCAGCGCCTCTTCCATGGTCCTCCGTCTCCCCCTGTCCTGCTGGGGAAACGGGCGGACAGCAGCGCGCCGGCCTCCGGTCCTGATCCATCAGGTCATATAATGTCTTACATACCAGAAATTAGTTTATGCAATCCAAGAGGAAAAGTCAATGCAAATTCATTTGCTTTTCAAATTTTTGGCACTTTTGCAGTATATGGTCTATTCGATTCTGTAAAAATTGACAAAAATACTTTTTTGCCCATTTTTGCTTGCAATCTTGAGTCATCTGTCGTAAGATGTCTATGAGGAATTTTCGGGAGGTGGTCTTATGACTAAAGTATCGTCCTCTTCCCTGTCGGAGCAGGCCTCCAATCAAATCATGGACATGATCCTGGGCGAGCAGCGCTTCAAGGCGGGCGACAAGCTGCCAAACGAGATGGAGCTGGCCCAAGAGCTGGGCATCAGCCGGGTGACACTGCGGGAGGCCATTCGCATCCTGTGCACCCGCGGCATCGTGGAGATCCGCCGGGGCCGGGGCACCTTCGTGGTCTCCACCGACCCGGACCCCCTGTCCGGCTCCGGGCTGTCCCTTCTGGATGTGCCCAACGTCAGCATCCGGGACCTGCTTGAGATCCGGCTGGTGGTGGAGCCCATGGCCGCCTATTACGCCGCCAGGCGGGCCACAGAGGATGAGATCCAGAACATCGACGCCCTGCGCATCCGCATCGAGTCCCTGGCGGCCCAAGGCAAGCCCTTCCTGAAGGAGGAGCAGGATTTTCACAACTCCATTGCCCTGGCCAGCCAGAACCGGCTGATGCGGCGGCTCCTGCCCATCATCAACAAGTCCATTTACACGGACATCGTCCACTTTAAGGAAAGCGTCACCTATTCCCTCCAGGACCACCGGGAGATCACCCACTACATCAAGGAGCGCAACGCCGAGGGTGCCCGGGCCATCATGCAGATGCACATCATCCACTGCTATCAGATCTCCGGCCAGGAGCTGGAGTGAGGAAGGTCTCCCTGATATTCTCCGATGGTAGCCCCATGCCGGGCGCGGCGGCGCTTTGTCCTCAGCACGGCGGCATCCCTCCCTGAATAGAGCCAAAAGAGCGCAA
>JAFUGI010000144.1 GCA_017469475.1 Oscillibacter sp.
GACATGAACTTTGAAACGCGCCGCCCCGGAACGGCGGAAAAGGAGGCACGGCTTTGCCGTGCCTCCTGAGGTCGCTTCCCCTGCCGCTCACAGGGCGGCCTTCAATGCCTCTACCCGGTCGGTCTTCTCCCAGGTGACGCCCAGATCCTCCCGGCCCATGTGGCCGTAAGCCGCCAGCTTGCGGTAGATGGGGCGGCGCAGATCCAGGTCCCGGATGATGGCGGTGGGCCGCAGGTCAAACACCTTGCGCACCGCCTCCTCCAGCCGGTCATCCGCCACCGCGCCGGTGCCGAAGGTATCCACCAGCACGCTCACCGGCTGGGCAACGCCGATGGCATAGGCCAGCTGCACCTGGCAGCGGCGGGCAAGGCCCGCGGCCACGATGTTCTTGGCCACCCAGCGGGCGGCGTAGGCCGCGGAGCGGTCCACCGTGGTGGGGTCTTTGCCGGAGAAGCACCCGCCGCCATGGGGCGCGCTGCCGCCGTAGGTATCCACGATGATCTTCCGGCCGGTGAGGCCCGCGTCCGCCGCGGGTCCGCCCTTGACGAAGCGGCCGGTTGGGTTTACATAATATTTCGTGTTCTCATCCAGCAGCTCCCTGGGGATGACCACCTTGGCCACCAGCTCCACCATGTCCCGGCGGATCTGCTCCAGGGTGACGTCCGGATTGTGCTGGGTGGAGATGACCACGGTGTCCACCCGGACGGGGCGGTCGTTTTCATCGTACTCCACCGTGACCTGGCTCTTGCCGTCCGGCCGCATGTAGGGCACCACGCCGGTCTTGCGCACCAGCGTCATCTGCTTACACAGCTTCTGGGCCAGGGACAGGGCCAGAGGCATCAGCTCCGGCGTCTCGTCGCAGGCATAGCCGAACATCATGCCCTGATCGCCGGCGCCCTCCCCCATCTCGGCGTCGCTGTTCTTGCTCTCCAGGGAGCGATTGACGCCCATGGCGATGTCCGGCGACTGCTCGTCGATGGAGGTGATGACGGCGCAGGTGTCGCAGTCAAAGCCGTACTTGCCCCGGTCATATCCGATGTCCCGCACCACCTCCCGGGCGATGCCGGGAATGTCCACATAGCAGTTGGTGGAAATCTCCCCCATGATGTGGATCATGCCGGTGCAGGCCGTGGTCTCGCAGGCCACCCGGCCCTGGGGGTCCTTCTCCAAAATGGCGTCCAGCACCGCGTCTGAGATCTGGTCGCAAATCTTGTCGGGATGGCCCTCGGTCACGGATTCGGATGTAAAGAGATAGTGTCTTGCCATAGTGCTCCTCCTTATGTACGCTGCTGCTTTTGGGCAGCAAAAATGCGCGTTCCCCGACGAAACGCGCAGCATCAAAAGCTCTGCTCCTCATCTGTCGGGATCCGCCGGAATTGGCACCTTACAATGCAGGTTGCCGTGGCTTCACAGGGCCGGTCCCTCCGCCACTCTTGATAAGGGGTCATTCAATTGTTACTGCTATCTTAGCATCTTTTTCCCGATTGTCAAGAGTGAAGCCCCCCTTTTCCGCCGGAAAAGGGGGACCGTGGGGAAATCGTTTACAAATTGTACTCGACATCCGGAGCCCAGACGGATATAATGATCCTTAATAAAACACGATCGATCATTGGAGGGATCCCCTTTGAAAAAACTCAACTCCGCCGTGGAGCGGTTCGCCCTGCGGCACCCCCGCTTCGGCGTCCCCGGCCTGATGCGCTTCATCGTGGGAGGGCAGCTGCTGGTATATCTTCTCACCGTGTTCTCCAGCTCCGCCGCCGTCAGCTTTCTGGCCTTCAACTGGAGCGCCGTGAAAAGCGGCGAGCTCTGGCGGCTGGTGACCTTTGTCTTCATGCCGGGCTTTTCCACCCTGCAGGACGCCTTGTGGCTGGTGCTCTCGCTGTATCTCTACTACATGATCGGCACCACGCTGGAGCGGGAGTGGGGCACCGCCAAGTTCAATCTCTACTACCTCTCCGGCGTTCTTTTGACTCTGCTCACCGGCATCCTCTCCGCCCTCATCACGGGGCAGAACGTGTGGATCGCCGGCACGGGGTACGTCAACCTCTCCATGTTTTTCGCCTTTGCCGCCCTGTTCCCGGAGACCCAATTCCTCATCTTCTTCATCATCCCGGTGAAGGTGAAGTGGCTTGCGTGGCTCGACGCGGCCTTCTTCGCCCTGGCGGTCCTGTTGAGCCTGCTGCGGCTGGACCTTCTGGGGGCCCTGCTCCCCATCATTGCCCTTTTGAACTTCTTCGTGTTCTTCTGGACTGAGATCTCCGAGTGGTTCTCCCGCCAGAGGATGCGGGCCAAACGCCAGCCTCAGACCATCCACTTCCGCGCCGCCGCCCAACAGCAAAAGCAGAAGGAGGCCCGCCAGGGCTACCGCCACAAGTGCGCCGTGTGTGGGCGGACAGACGCGGATCACCCGGAGCTGGAGTTCCGGTACTGCTCCCGCTGCACGGGGTACCACTGCTTCTGCCAGGACCACATTTTCAACCACGTCCACTTTACGGAGTGAGCGCCATAGCCGCGTCCCCTTTGAGGGCGCGGCTGTTCTTTTCCATCGGCGCTCCTCCATCAGCGCTCCTCCGGTGAAAAAGAAGGGAAAAAGGGAAAGTCTCCTCTTTCCCCGGGAAACAAGGTGTGCTACAATCAGCTTGATCGCTGAACACAAGGAGGCCGCGCCATGCTGCGGATCGAAAATATCAAGCTGTCCCCCGGCCACGATGAGCAGGCGCTGTACACGGAGGCCGCCCGCCTGCTGCGCTGTCCGGAGGGGGCGCTCCGCTCCCTGCGCCTGCTGCGGCGCAGCATCGACGCCCGGGAAGAGGCCGTGCTGGTCTACACCGTGGAGGTGGAGGCAGAGGACGAGGAGGCGCTTTTGCGCCGCTGCCGCAGCCGCCGGGTGAGCCGCAGCGTCCCCCGGCCGGCCTATCGCCTGCCGGACCCCCTGCCGTCCCAGGAGCAGCCGCCGGTGGTGGCGGGCGCGGGCCCGGCGGGGCTCTTCGCCGCTCTGGTGCTGGCCCGGGCGGGTCTGCGGCCCATTTTGCTGGAGCGGGGCAAGTGCGTGGAGCAGCGGAGGCAGGACGTGGAGCGGTTCTGGTCCTCCGGCGAGCTGGACCTCACCAGCAACGTCCAGTTCGGTGAGGGAGGCGCCGGCGCCTTTTCCGACGGGAAGCTGAATACCGGCACCCGGGACATCCGCCACCGCTTCATTTTGGAGCAGCTGGTCGCCTGCGGAGCGCCGGAGGACATCCTCATCGACGCCAAGCCCCACGTGGGCACTGACTATCTCTATCGGGTGCTGCAGGGCCTGCGGGCGGAGCTTCTGTCATTGGGGGCGGACATCCGCTTTTCCCATCAGCTGACGGACCTTCAGCAGGAGGGCGGGCGCCTGACGGGCCTGACCGTCTCCTCCCCGGAGGGGACGTACCGCCTCCCCTGCCGCCAGCTCATCCTGTGCCCCGGCCACTCCGCCCGGGATACCTTTTCCATGCTGCACCGGCGGGGCGTTGCCATGGAGGCCAAGCCCTTCGCCGTGGGCGTTCGCATCGAGCACCGCCAGGCCGACTGCGACGCCGCTCAGTACCGCGCCCTGGCCGGTCATCCGGGCCTGAGCGCCGCCACCTATCAGCTCTCCTGCCACCTGCCGGGCGGGCGGGGCGTGTTCTCCTTCTGCGTCTGTCCGGGCGGAGAGGTGGTGGCCGCCGCATCGGAGGCGGAGCAGGTGGTGACCAACGGCATGAGCGCCTTTGCCCGGGACCGGGAGAACATCAACGGCGGCCTTTTGGTTGGCGTAACGCCGGAGGATTTCGGCGGCACGGACGACCCCCTGGCCGGCGTCGCCTTCCAGCGGCGGCTGGAGGCGGCGGCCTACGCCTTGGGCGGCGGCGGATACCGGGCTCCTGCCCAGCGGGTGGGGGACTTTCTGGCGGGCCGCCCCTCTGTGGGGCCAGGCCGGGTGGCGCCCAGCTACCGCCCCGGCGTCACCTGGACGGACCTGCACCGGTGCCTGCCCGCC
>JAFUGI010000145.1 GCA_017469475.1 Oscillibacter sp.
CCCCATCCTGCACCCCGACTTCTGGCGGCTGATGAAGCTGCTGAGATCCAAAGAAATACCGTTTACGATCTTGGGCAATCCCTTTCACCTGAACGATCAGGTGTGCCGGGAATTGAAGTGGTACGGATGTCAAAAGTACCAGCTTTCCCTGGACGGCCTGCGCGAGACTCACGACTGGTTCCGAAAGCCCGGCTCCTTTGACTGTACGCTGGAAAAAATCGGCTGCATCAACCGTGCGGGCATCCGCAGCGTCGTTATGACCACAGTCTCCGCGACCAACCGTATGGAGGTGCCGGGCATCCTGGACGCGGCGGTGGCGGCGGGCGCAAATATCTTTGCCTTTGCCCGCTATGTTCCCACGGGCGGCGAGGTCGATGCGGGCATGACGCCGCAGGAGTACCGGGAGCTGCTTGCGGTATGCGACAGGAAGATCAAAGCATACCAGGCGGCGGGGTGCGACACCTATTTCAACAAGAAAGACCACCTCTGGACGCTGTACGAATACGAAACGGGCACGTTCCAGATCCCGGAGGACGCGGAGGACGGCATGATCTACGGCGGCTGTAACTGCGGCAACTGCCACATCACCATCGCGTCAAACGGAGACGTGATGGCCTGCCGCCGCGTGGCGGGGAGCCGCGTTGGAAACATCTTCGAGGACAGGCTCGCGGATGTTTGGGTCTGCGAGATGGAGCGGTTTCGTCAGTACGACAAGTTTGAGAAATGCGCCAAGTGCGAATTGGAGCCCTGGTGCCGGGGGTGCCCCGCCGTGGCTAATGGAACGAGCGGCAGCTTTTACGCCGCCGACCCTCAATGCTGGAAGGTCGTGCCGTAAAGAAAACCTGCCGGCGGCAGACTTTTCGGCTCGACCGAGGCGGCGATGCCGCCGGAGGCGATCGATCAGGAGGACAATATGAAAGCAGTTTTGATTGATAAGGTCACACCCGCGGAGCAGGTCAGACTGACGGAGGTGGAACGCCCGCAGGTCAGGCCGGGATGGGTCCTGGTCAAGGTCAGGGCGTTTGGCATGAATCACTCCGAGCAGATCTTGCGCCTTTCCGAGATCCAGGAGGACTATATCCAAAAGCCCATTATCCCCGGCATCGAGTGTGTGGGCGAGATCGCGGACGCTGACCGCAGCGGCTTCGCCGTGGGGCAGAAGGTCATTGCGTTGATGGGCGGCATGGGCCGCAGTTTCCACGGCAGCTATGCCGAATACGCGTTGCTGCCGTCCCATCATGTGTTTGCGGTGGACTCCGATCTGCCGTGGGAGCGATTGGCCGCCGTGCCGGAGACCTATTTTACCGCGTGGGGCTCGCTTTTCGAGTGCCTGCAATTAAAAGCGGAGGATACGCTGCTGATCCGCGGCGCGACCTGCGCGCTGGGCTATGCCGCGCTCCAGATCGCAAAGGCGCTGGGCTGCAAGGTCATTGCCACGACGCACCGGGAGAGCAAGCTGCCCCTTCTGGACGCGGCGGACGAGGCCGTGTTGGACGATGGGGCGCTGCGCCAAAAGACACTCGGCGCGACAAAGGCGCTGGACCTTGTGGGGCCCAAATTCCTGCGGGATACGCTCCTCAGCGTGCGAAAGGGCAGCATCGTCTGCAGCACGGGCATCCTCGGCGGCGTGTTTACGCTGAACAGCTTTGATCCCATCAAGGAGATCCCCAACGGCGTCTATCTGACGGGGTTTTTCTCCAACGACCCGACACAGGAGACTGTGGACACAATTTTTGCTTTTCTGGACAGGCACCACCTGGAGCCGGCCCTTGGCGCGTGCTTTGCGTTTGACCAGATCCGTGACGCCTGCCTGGCGCTGGACGGCGGCGGGGTCAACGGGAAGATCGTCGTGAGATTGTAACATGTGCCGCGGCCCCTTCAGCTTTGCCGGAGAGGGGACCGGACGCCCCGGCGGTATTTGGCCCATGGGGCTTGCCAAAAGCGGGGGCATCGGGTATGCTGTAAAAAAGGGCCGTCCGGCGGCGCAGGAGCAGCGGCGCATGGATGCGGCGCGAGGCCCATACGGCGACACGGGACAGGCCGTCCGGCGGCCCCGCATCGAGAAAAGGGAGGAACGGCACATGCTTTTCATCTGGTACCCCAAATGCACCACCTGCCAGAAGGCGAAAAAATGGCTGGAGGCCAACGGCCTTGCCTGCGCGGAGCGGCACATCCAGGAGGAGCCGCCCACGGCGGCAGAGCTTGCGGACTGGCAGGAGCGCAGCGGCCTGCCGCTGAAGAGATTTTTCAACACCAGCGGCCTTGCTTACAAGGCCCTGCACCTGAAGGACCGGCTCCCCGCCATGGACCGGGAGGAGCAGTTGGCCCTGCTGGCCTCGGACGGGATGCTGGTCAAGCGGCCGATCCTGGTGGGGGAGGACTGCGTTCTCGTGGGCTTCCGGGAGGAGGCCTGGCGCCAGGCGCTGCTGTAAGCGCCCGGCCAAAGAAAAATTGATGTACGGCGCCCCGCCTGTCCTCTTTCGAGAACAGGCGGGGCGCTTTTTGCTGTTTGGCCCCCCTGGGGCTCAGTCGTCCGTGATGGATTGGAGGACGGCGGGGTCGTCGCCAAAGTATTTGCTGATCTTCCGGCTGACGGTGCCCTGGCTGATGCCCAGGTCCCGGGCCACGGCCACGGTGGTCCGGTAGCGGCGGATGGAGTTGAGGATGATGCGCTTTTCATACTCGTCCATCATCTCCGGCAGGGAGGCCTTGCGGGTGTGGTACGGGATGATGTCCATCTGCTTGACCACGTCGATGGGCAGGTACTCCACGTCGATGGTGTTGGTCGTGGTGGTGATGACCATGCGCTCAATGAGATTTTCCAGCTCCCGCACGTTGCCGGGCCAGGAGTACTGCTCCAGAAAGTCGATAAACTGGGGGGAGTAGGTGGCGTGCTTTTCGTACTCGGTGTTGAACCGCTTGAGGAAAAGGTCTGCCAGGATCACGATGTCCGCCTTCCGCTCCCGCAGCGGCGGGATCTGCAAATGGGCCACGTTCAGCCGGTAGTACAGGTCCTTGCGGAAGGTGCCCTTTTCCACCGCCTCCATCAGGTCCCGGTTGGTGGCGGTGATGAGCCGGAAGTCCACCGGGATCTTCTTGTTGCCGGACACCCGCTCCAGCGTCTTGTTCTGGATCACGTCCAGCAGCTTTGCCTGGGCGGAGAGGGGCAGCTCGCCGATCTCGTCCAGAAACAGCGTTCCCTTGTCCGCAAGCTCGATCTTGCCCAGCTTTCCGGTGATGTTGGCCCCGGTGAAGGCGCCCCGCTCATAGCCGAAGAGCTCCGACTCGATCAGGCTCTCGTGGAGGGTGGCGCAGTTGATCTCCACGAAGGGGCCGGAGGCGCAGCGGCTGGCAAAGTGGATCTCCTTGGCGATGAGACTCTTGCCCACGCCCGTCTCGCCGGTGATGAGGATGTTGGCCCTGGTGGCGGCGAACTGCATGGCGCACTCCCACATGCTCACCATGTTGGGGCTGCGAAACTGCATGTTGGTGGGCTGCAGATACCGCTGGCGCAGGGCCGCGACCTCCTCGTTCTTCTGGTCCAGCACGAACTTGAGCTCGTTGTACTTCTTTTTGATGTTCTCCAGCTGCAAAACGTCCATGGCGTTGAGACATACCACATAGCGCAGGGTGTTCTGGTCGTCGAAGATGGGGATGCCGGTGGTCAGGATCAGAGTTCCCGTTTTGTTGCGCTGGGTGGTGACGATCCGCTGCTGCTTTTCGATGACCATGCGGGTCACGGAGGGGGTGAAGATGCCCTCCTCCTCCAGCTCGTATACGCTCTTGCCCACCACGTAGGCCTTGGAGACGCCAAAAAAGTGCTCATAGGTATCGTGCACGGAGAGCACGGTGCCGCTGCTGTTGCAGATCATCACCGCGTCGGCCATGACCACATTGTTGTCGTTTCCCAGAATGCCCATCAAAAGCATTTCGCTCTCGTTGAAGCTGGTTTGATTCTCTGCGTCACCCATTGGCTTGCCCTCCTTTTTCACAGATTGTTTCCCCCTCAGCTTTCCCTTTTCAGGATAGCAAGGTTTTTCGGCCGTGTCAAACAGATTTATGGGCATTTTGGACGAAGTACGGCGGTAAAAGTCGAAAGTAATATGCAAAATCGCATAAAAAAATTCGGTTTTGCATAGCCCGCTGCCAGGGCGGTTTCTCATGAAAATCAAAATTGTCTGAAAATTCACAATTTTACAGGCAAATTCCGAACTTTTTCTCCAACAAAAAACTTGGCATATTTTTTGCTTTATGAACTTACATACCGGTCTCTCCGGAAAAACTTTTCCGGTATGCGGACCATTGCACGGCCCAGCGCGGGAGCGCGCAAAAAATTTGCGGAAAGGAAAGGAAGATCCCCATGAAAAAAGCACTGTCACTGTTGTTGGCCCTTGTCATGGCCCTGTCCCTGGCGGCCTGCGGAGGTAGCTCCTCCGGAGGCGGCAGCTCTACGGGCGGCGCATCCTCCGGCGGCAGCTCCACAGGCGGCAGTTCCTCCGGAGGCGGCTCGTCCTCCAGCCAAAAGGTAGACGAGATCCTCATCGGCAATCTGCTCCCCCTGTCCGGCACCGCGGCCTCCCTGGGCAAGATCGGCCAGCAGGCCCGGGATATGGCGGTGGAGGAGATCAACGCCGCCGGCGGCATCAAGTCCATGGGCGGCGCCCAGATCAAGATGATCTACGCCGACAGCAAGGGCGACTCCGCCGAGGGCGTCACCCAGACCGAGAAGCTCATCACCCAGGATGAGGTCCAGCTCATCACCGGCTGCTATCAGTCCGGCGTGGCCATGGCCTCCACCGAGGTGGCCGAGCGCTACCAGATCCCCTATTTCGTTCCCGTCCCCTCTGACGACCAGATCACCGCCCGGGGCATGAAGTACATCTTCCGCCTGGCGGAGAAGACCAGCTGGCGCAACCGGGACCAGGTGGCCTTCATCCAGGACATGGCCGCCAAGACCGGCACCGACATCAAGACCTGGGCCATCGTGTACGAGAGCTCCTCCTGGGGCCAGGGCGCGCTGACCGCCCTGCAGCAGTACATCCCCGAGGCCGGCTATGAGATCGTGCTGGAGGAGCCCTACAACACCGGTACCACCGACCTGACCCCCGTGTGCCTGAAGGTCAAGGAGGCCAACCCCGACGTGGTGCTGATGGTGGCCTACGTGTCTGAGGCGGCCCTCATGACCAACGGCTTCATCGAGCAGGGCGTCAAGCCCAAGGCGTTCATTGCCACCTCCGGCGGCTTCGCCGACCCCACCTATTTCGACCTGGTGGGCGACAATTGCGAGTATTTCTTCGACATCTCCACCTGGGAGCCGGACGTGAACCGGCCCTACTCCGCCGAGACCAACGCCAAGTTCACCGAGAAGTATGGCTACGGCATGAATGCCGAGGCCGTGAAGGCCTACGCCGCCATGTATATCATTGCCGACGCCCTGGAGCGGGCCGGCTCCACGGACCCGGACGCCATCTGCGCCGCCCTGGCGGAAACCAATCTGACCGAGGGCCCCCAGCAGATGTACTCCTCTGAGATCGTGTTCGACGAGACCGGCCAGATGATCAATGCCCCGCTGGTCATCTCCCAGTTCCGCAAGGTGGACGGCGTGATGTCCCGCGTGTCCGTGTGGCCCGAGTCTGAGGCCCGGGTGGGCTGGACGGCGGAGTTCCCCTACAGCAAGTAAAGCGGATCGTCTGGGGGCGCCGAGGGCGCCCCCAGGCCCGGAATTTACAGAAAGAGTGATTGCATGTCTTTAATGCCGTCCATTATCAACGGTGCCAGCATGGGCGCGATCTACAGGCTTATCGCCATGGGCCTGACGCTGATCTTCGGCACGATGCGCGTGACGAACTTTGCCCACGGCGCCATGCTGATGCTCTCCATGATCACTGCGTACTCCGTTTGGGCGGCCACTGGGATCAACCCCTATCTGCTGATCGTGATCATCGGCCCGCTGATGTTCTTCGTGGGCTATGCCACGCAGCTCTTCCTCATCCGACCGGTCCTCAAGGCCGAAAGCGACAAAAACGATCCCATTGGCGTCCTGCTGCTGACCGCGGGCTTTTCCATCGTGCTGGAGAACCTGGCGCTGATGATCTTCGGCGCCGACTACCGCATGGCCCAGACCGACTTTTCCAACACGGTCTTCACCTTCGGCCGCACCTCTCTCAGCGCCCCGCGGCTCTACGGCCTCATCATCACGCTGGTGGTCAGCGCCCTTTTGTGGGCCTTCCTCCAGTGCACGGAGCCGGGGCGCCAACTCCGGGCCACCGGTCAGGACCGCAACACCGCGGCCCTCATGGGCATCAACTCCGAGCAGACCTTCGCCGTGGCCTTCGGCATCAGCACGGCGCTGCTGGCGGTGGCCGGACTGGTGCTGCTGCCCTTCTACTATGTGACGCCCTCCGTGGGCAACGTGTTCCAGACCCGGGCCTTCATCGTGGTGGTGCTGGGCGGCCTTGGCAGCGTGCCGGGGGCTCTGGTGGGCGGCATCATCATCGGACTGATCGAAACGGTGGCGGCCCAGTTTATGACGGCCTCCGTCACCAGCGTGCTGATCTATCTGGTGTTTTTGATCGTCCTCTTTGTCAAGCCCTCGGGCCTCTTCGGCACACCCTTTCATTGATAGGCAGGTGACGCGGTATGCAAGTGAAATTGACGAAACAGCAACAGGTCAAGAAATGGGCATTGATCGGCGTGGGGCTTTTGCTCCTGTGCATCCTGCCGTTCCTGCTGCCTAAGGCCTACTTTGTACACGTGGCCATCATGTGCCTGTTCTGGGCATACATGTCCACCTCCTGGAACATGCTCTGCGGCTTTGCCGGCACCATCTCCCTGGGCCACGGCATCTACGTGGCGGCCGGCGCCTATATCGTGACCATCCTGCTCAACACCTTCGGCATCACGCCTTGGGTGGGGCTCATCGCAAGCTGCGTGGTGGCCTCGGTGATGGCGGTCATCATCGGCTTTCCCATCTTCAACCTGCGGGGCGCGTACTACACGCTCTCCACAGTGGCCATCGGCGAGGGTATCGTGGTGCTGCTCACCAACTTCCGGGAGTGGAAGATCAGCGAGGACCTGACCATCAAGATCGGCGGCGCCGAGGGACTGACCATGCAGACCATGAACTCCCCGCTGTACATGCAGTGGCGGGGCAAGATCCCCTACTACTTCATGATCCTCATCATGCTCATCATCGCCATCGTGGTCTCCGACTACGTCAAGCGCAACAAGCTGGGCTTCCAGCTGGCGGCGGTGAAGGACGACGAGGACGCGGCCCGGGCGCTGGGCATCGACGTGCGCAGCGTGAAGCTGAAGGCGGCCATCCTCAGCGCCGTGTTCACCGCACTGGGCGGTGTGTTCTACGCTCTCATCATCCGCTTTTTGGAGCCAGCGGCGGTGGCCAGCGGTGCTACCATGTCCAACCAGATCGTCTTCGGCGCCATCGTCGGCGGCAGCGGCACCGTGCTGGGCCCCGCCTTCGGAGGACTGGTGCTGAACCTGGTGAGCTCCGTCATCCAGTACTATCTGGGCGGCTCCGTCCAGGGACTGCACCTGTTCATCTACGGTGTCATCATCGTGGCTATGATCATCTTCAAGCCCACGGGCTTCATCACGGTGCTGGAAAAGCTCTACTACAAGTACCTGGGCATCGAGATCTCCGACGCGCTGGACGCGCCGGAAGAGGAGGTGGCGGTCGATGGAACATAAGGTCCTGGAAACCAGGGCGCTGACCATGCGCTTCGGCGGCTTGACCGCCGTGGACCACCTGGATCTCTATGTCACCGAGGGGGAGGCCGTGGGTCTCATCGGCCCCAACGGCGCAGGCAAGACCACGGCCTTCAACATGATCTCCGGCGCCTACAAGCCCACCGAGGGCAGCGTCATTTTCCAGGGGGAGGACATCACCAGGCTCAGCGCCCCGGAGGTGTGCAAAAAGGGCATCGGCCGGACCTTCCAGGTGGTGCGCCCCTTCGGCGCCCTGACCGTGCTGGAAAACGTGATGGTGGGCGGCTTCGTCCACACCGGCAAGACCGCCGAGGCCCGCTCCATCGCGGAGGGGGTGCTGCGGCTGGTGGGCATGGACCACATCGCAAACCGCAAGGCCAAGGACCTGACGCTGCCCCAGCGCAAGCGGCTGGAGATCGCCAAGGCCCTGGCCACCGGTCCCAAGCTTCTGCTGCTGGACGAGGTGCTGGCCGGACTGAACCCCACGGAGATCGAGGAGGCGGTGGGCCTCATCCGCAAGATCAACGCCACCGGCATCAGCGTGCTGATGATCGAGCACGTGCTCCAGGCCACCATGGCGATCTGCTCCCGCATCTACGTGCTGGATTACGGCAAGCTCATCGCCGCCGGCACGCCCCAGGAGGTCACCAGCAATCCGGACGTCATCAAGGCGTATTTGGGGGATGACTATGAGTAAATTACTGGAAATCGAAGGCGTATGCTCCGGATACGGCGACGTGAAGGTGCTGCACGACATCAACCTCTATGTGGAGGAGGGGGAGATCCTCAGCGTGGTGGGAGCCAACGGCGCGGGCAAGACCACCCTCATGCGCACCATCTCCGGCCAGCTCCCCACCACCGCCGGCGAGATCCGGTTCATGGGGGAGGCGGTCAACCATCTGCCCGCCTACAAGATCGCGGAGCGGGGCATCATCCAGGTGCCGGAGGGGCGCCGGCTCTTTCCCTATATGACCGTGCATGAGAACCTGCTCATTGGTAGCACCATGAAGCACGTGCGCGCCTCCCGGGAGAAGAACCTGCAATACATCTACCAGCTGCTGCCCCGGCTCAAGGAGCGGGAGCGGCAGGTGGCCAGCACCCTTTCCGGCGGCGAGCAGCAGATGCTGGCCATCGGCCGGGCGCTGATGGAAAACCCCAGGATTTTGATGCTGGACGAGCCCTCTCTGGGCCTTTCCCCGCTGCTGGTGAGCACGGTGTTCGAGCTGGTCCAGACCATCGCCAAGGCCGGCACCACGGTGCTCCTGGTGGAGCAGAACGTCAAGCAGGCGCTGAAGATCAGCAGCCGGGCCTACGTGCTGGAAAACGGCGTGGTGGCCATGAACGGCCCCTCTTCCGAGCTGATCGACAACCCCTATGTGAAAAAAGCATTTCTCGGCCTGTAAAACGAGAGGAGGATGCGAGTTTTATGGATTACAGCGCAAAGATCAAGCACTGGGACGACATCGCCGTGGGCAATGTGGAGACCTTTACCAAGACCATGACCCAGACGGACATGGTTCTGTGGGTGGGCCTGACCGGAGACCTGAACCCGGTCCACATCGACAAGGAGTACGCCGCGACCACCCGCTTCCAGGATGTCATCATCCCCGGACTTATGGTGGCGGGCCTCATCTTCACGGTCATGACCCAGTCCACCTTCGGAAACGTATATTCCGGGCAGACCCTGAAATTCCTCAAGCCCGTCTACGTGGGCGACACCGTCACCGCCGTGGCCACCGTCATCGAGAAGATGGAGGAAAAGCACCGGGTCAAGATCAAGACCGAGTGCTACAACCAGCGCGATGAGCTGGTCATCGTAGGCGAGGGGCAGGAGTACATCATGTGACGCCGGGCCCGGCATCTTGCCGGCGCCGCGTCTCACCGCACAGCAAGAAGGGAACGGAAGACAATGAGCGTAAAAGTGATCACCTCTGCCCAGGCCGCCGCCCTGATCGAAAGCGGCACGACGCTGTGCTCCCAGGGCATGGGCGGCAACGACGTGGCGGAGGAGCTGCTGCTGGAGCTGGAAAAGCGGTTTCTCGCCACCGGCAGCCCCCGGCACCTGAGCTGGATCCACTCCTCCGGTCAGGGCGACCACGGGGACCGGGGCCTCAACCATATGGCCCATGAGGGACTGCTGGACTGGATCATCGGCGGCCACTTCGGCCCGGCCGACAAGATCCAGCAGCTCATCGTGGACAACAAGATTCAGGCCTACAACCTGCCCCAGGGCGTCATCTCCCACATGTTCCGGGACATGGCGGCCAACCGCCCTACCATCACCCGCATCGGCCTTGAGACCTTTGTGGACCCCCGGCTGGAGGGCGGCCGCCTGAACGCGGTCACCCAGGACCAGATCGTGGAGCTGATGGAGCTGGACGGGATGGAGTATCTCCGCTATCATCACGTGAAAAAGCCGGACTACGCCTTCCTGCGGGGCACCTATGCCGACGAACAGGGCAACATCTCGCTGGAGGAGGAGCCCTGCTATCTGGAGTCGCTCCAGGCGGCTCAGGCGGTGAAAAACAACGGGGGCACCGTGTTCGTGCAGGTGAAAAAGGTGGTGCCCTACGGCTCTTTGGACATGCGCAAGGTCCGCATCCCCGGCACGCTGGTGGACTACGTGGTGCCGGTGGCGGACATCCGCAACCACATGATGACCTTTGACGAGCAGTTCAACCCCGCCTACTGCGGCAATTGCCGGGCGGTGATCCCCCCGGCCCGGGGGGCCATGGCGCTGGACGCCAAGAAGATCATCAGCCGCCGGGCGGCCATGGAGCTGGTGCCCCACGCCGTCATCAACCTGGGCATCGGCGTGCCCGAGGGCGTGGGCAAGGTGGCGGAGGAGGAGGGCCTTCGCAGCGAGCTGACCCTCTCCATCGAGTCGGGCCCTATCGGCGGCGTGCCGGTGTCGGGCATCGGCTTCGGCTCCTCCCTGAACCCGGACTGCATCCTCTTCCAGTCCACCCAGTTCGACACCTATGACGGCGGCGGGCTGGACGTGGCCTATCTGGGCCTTGCGGAGGCGGACCGGTTCGGCAATGTGAACGTGTCCAAATTCGGACCCAGGGTGGCGGGGGCCGGCGGGTTCATCAATATCACCCAGGCCACGAAAAACGTCATCTTCTGCGGCACCATGACCGCCGGCGGATTGAAGGTGGAGGTCCGGGACGGCGCGCTGCGCATCCTTCAGGAGGGGCGGGTCAAAAAGCTGGTGTCGGATGTCCAGCAGATCACCTTCTCCGGCCGGTTCGCCAACCGCACCGGGCAGCACGTGCTGTTCATCACGGAGCGGGCCGTGTTCCGCCTGACGGAGGCGGGCCTGGTGCTGACGGAGATCGCCCCGGGCATGGACCTGCAAAAGGACGTGCTGGACCAGATGGAGTTCGTGCCGGAGATCGCGGCGGATCTGAAGACCATGGATGCACGCATTTTCCGGGAGGAACGCATGGGCCTGACCTGGGAGACCATGGGACGCGGGCTGTAAGGCGCACCCTCTGAGGGAGAGAATAGGAGCGCAGGGCCGGGGTATTGCCCCGGCTCTGCGCGTGCTGACACGCCTCCCATGAGACCCGCCGCGCCGAGGCCCCATGGAAGGAGCCCGCGCTCATCGCGGCGGGCCTTGCCCGCCTTGGCCGGCGCGAGGACTGGCGCGGCTCGCCTTGGCGGTAATTTTGCCGTGAAGCCGCGGCGCCTGCCGTCTGCGGCTCCTATGGCGCTCGATCCGATCCCCCCATCGGCGAAAACTCCACCCGGGTGTTTTCCCGCCGGCTGGCATTGGCTGGCAGACCAATAAAAGCCTTTTTCGCATCGTCCTTGCGGCGCACGGCGCGGCGGACCAACCAGCGCCGCATGAGCGCACAGCAAAGCGCACCGGCGATTGCCGGTGCGCTTTGCTTGGAAGGGAGAATTCACACCGGCGCAGAAGCGGCTGCGCCGGGGAAATCGTGATTTATTCGGACTTCGCCTCGGCGCCGCCTACGGTGACGCCCATGCGGTCCTCGTAATACTTCACCACGGCGCAGTGGTCCTCGTCCACCAGGCCCCGGTTCTTGACGTAATTCATCTCCCGGAGCACGATCTCCGTCAGGGGCAGGTCCACGTTCAGGCTGCCGGCCAGCTCCATGGCGTTGTTGATGTCCTTGAGATGCACGGCCATCCGCGCACTGGCGCTGTAGTCCCGGCTGAGCAGCTTGGGGGCCTTCTGGTCCATGACCCAGCTCTGGGCGCTGCCGCCCATGATGGCGGCGAAGAGCCGGTCCAGGTCGATGCCGGCCTTGGTGGCGAAGGCTGCCGCCTCACCCAGGGCGCACAGGTGGATGCCCACCATCATGTTGTTGGCGATCTTGGTGGCGTCGCCGCAGCCGGGACCGCCCATGTAGGTCACGGTGGTGCCCATCATCTCAAGATAGGGCCGCACCGCCTGGAAATCCTCCTCCCGGCCGCCGCACATGATGGTCAGCGTGCCGGCCTCCGCGCCGCTCTGGCCGCCGCTCACCGGGGCGTCGATCAGGGGGAAGCCCAGGGCCGCGGCCTTTTCGTGCATCTCCCGGATGAGGAAGGGCGAGGATGCGCCCATGTCCACGATGTAGGTGCCGGGGCGTCCGTTGGCGAGAATATCTTCAATGGTGGCGCGCACCAGTGCGTTCGTGGGAAGACAGAAGAAGATGGCGTCGCAGGCGGTGTAGAGCTCGTGGGCGTCCGACGCCACGCGGCCGCCGTTTTGGGCAAAGCGCTCCCGGCAGGCCTCCACAGGGTCGTACCCCCAGATGGTAGTGTCCTTGGGGCACTTTTGGATGAGATTGCAGGTCATGCCATTGCCCATGATGCCAAGACCCAGATAACCGATGTTTTTCATAGCTCACATTTCCTCTCCGGCGCGGACAGGGGCCGCGCCGCAATGTTGTTTGGTCAAATGGTCCTACCGTGTGAGCCCTGGAATCGCGCCCCCTGACCCAAGGGGGCGCAACTCCAAAGCCGTTTCTTGCACGCTCAACCCATCAGGTTGGGGAGCAACATGGTGATGGGCGGGATATACGTGATAATCAGCAAAGACACGATACCCGCGACCAGGAAGGGGATGATGTTCTTGATGACGTCGCCGGCCGGCAGCCTCGCGATCTTGGCGCCCACATACAGGTTGACGCCCACAGGCGGGGTGATGAGGCCGATGGCCAGGTTGACGGTGACGAACACGCCGAAGTGCACCGGATCGATGCCGACCTCGCGGACAATGGGCATCATGATGGGGATCAGGATGTAGAATGCGGAGTTGGCGTCCAGGAAGCAGCCGGCGATGAGGAAGATGATGTTGATGAGGACCATCAGCACATACTTATTGCTGGAGAAGCTCAGCAGCGCCGCAGACAGGTTGGCCGCCAGATGGCTGGTGGTGAGGATGTAGGCGAACACGGCGGCGGAGGCGATGATGTAGAGCACCGTGCCGGAGGAGACCGCGGAGTCCACCAGCAGGTTCCAAAGCTGCTTGAGCTTGATCTCACGGTAGACGAACAGGCCCACGATCAAACCGTAGACCACGGCCACGCCAGCGGCCTCGGTGGGGGTGAAGATGCCGCCGTAGATGCCGCCCAGGATGATGACGGGCATCAGCAGGCCCCAGATGGCGTCCTTAAATGCATTCCAGCGTTCCTTAGCAGAGGCCTTGGGATGGTGCTGGATGTTCTTGTTGTTGCGGGAGGCCCAGACAGCGGCGTAGAAGTAGCACACGCCCACGATGATGCCGGGAATGATGCCGCCCATGAACAGCTTGCCCACAGAGACATCGGAAATGGAGGCATAGACCACATAGGCGATGGAGGGCGGGATGACGATGCCGATGGCGCCGGAGGCGGAGATCAGGGCAGTGGCAAGGCCCTTGTCATAGCCGGCAGTGGCCAGGGCGGGGATCAGCACGCCGCCCAGAGCGGCAACGGAGGCCGGGCCGGAGCCGGAGATGGCCGCGAAGAAGCACGCCACGATGACCACCACGGCCAAAAGGCCGTTTTTCCGGTGGCCGACGCACACGTCCGCAAAGCGGATCAGCCGCTTGGAGATGCCGGCATAGTCCATGATGGAGCCGGCCAGGATGAAGAACGGAATGGCCAGCAGCGCGAACTTGCTGATGGCGGTATACATGGTGGTGGGGAAGGTGCCGAAGCTGAAGTTCAGATACTTCAGGCCGATCAGGGTGGAAAGACCCAGAGACACGGCGATGGGCACGTTCAAAAAGACCAGCACAAAGAAGGTGCCGAAGAGGATCAGACCGATCATTTCGCGTCACCCTCCTTCCGGAATTCGATGATCTGCGTGATGCCCAGCTGGATCGCACGGATCAGCATAAAGATGCCGCCGACGGGGATCGCGGCGCCCTGGAAGGCGCTGGGGAAGCCCAGGGCGGGGGTCTTGGAGTTCAGCATGATCTGATTGTTGACCATGACGAACCCATAGTAGATCAGGACCGCCAGGAAGGCGACGGAGCAGATCATGGAAAGCAACGCGAACCAGACCTGGTTCTTCTTGCTGAACTGGTCCTGGATAAAGCTCATGCTCATGTGGGCGCAGCGCTTGTAGGCCACCGCCGAGCCGATCATGGAGATCCAGACGAAGGCGGTGATGGTCAGCTCCTCCGTGAAGGAGATGGAGCTGTGGATGACATAGCGGCTCAGAACGTTGGCAAAGCACATCACGGTCATGAAGGCCAACAGGAGCACGCACAGTCCTTCCTCAAGATAATCCCAGATCTTGGAAATGGGGTTCGAAGATTTCAAAAATGATCCCTCCCAGAAAAATGGAGTCGGGCTTCACACGCTCTTAACAGCCCGAAAGAAGCGTGGGGGGGGCG
>JAFUGI010000146.1 GCA_017469475.1 Oscillibacter sp.
CGGGCGATACCCAAGACCCAAACAAGTATGATCGAATGAAAAGGAGAAATGCACCATGTCCAGCAAGAACAGCAATAAGCTCAACATCCCCGAGGCCCGTGCCGCCATGGATCAGTTCAAGATGGAGGCCGCTTCCGAGGTCGGCGTGAACCTGAAGGACGGCTACAACGGCGACCTGTCCAGCCGGGAGGCCGGCTCCGTGGGCGGCCAGATGGTCAAGAAGATGATCGAGTCCTACGAGAAGAACCTGTAAGCCATCCGGCTGCGGGACCGCTTTTCAAGGGACACCGGCAGCGGCTGACGCTGTGCGCCGGACGAGAGAAAAGAGAGGGCAACTGCCCTCTCTTTTTCTGCCTTTTCGATTTTTTTCGCGCTTTCGCCCTCTTCCAGCCACTGCTCCATCGTATGGCGTCTGCTGCGGTTTCGGAGAGAGACTGTCGCCTTCGTCGGTACTGCGGCTCTCGCCGGTCCCCTTCAGCGGGCGCTCTGCTTGCGGCGCTGCTCTTCCAGCAGGTCCGCCAGCGTGTAACGGTCGATGTAGTCGTTCACCACGGCGTAGAGGCCCGTCCAGAAATCCAGGGTGGGGCATTCGCCGCAGCGCTGACACAGGTTCTCCGGCCCCTCCAGACAGGCCACCGGCGCCAGGTTGCCCTCCGTCAGCCGCAGGATGCTGCCCACGCTGTAGGACTCCGGCGGCTTGGCGAGGCGATAACCCCCCTGGGCGCCCCGCCCGCTGTGCAGCAATCCGGCTTTGGACAGGACCCCGGCGATCTGCTCCAGATATTTCAGGGAGATCCCCTGCCGCTCCGCCGCGTCCTTTAAGGAGACATAGCCCTCCCCGTCGTGCTCGGCAACGTCCATCATCAGCCGAAGGGCGTATCGACCCTTGGTGGAAATCTTCATGGCGCACTCCCCTCTGCCGCCTGTCCGACGGCGCTGTTTTGTCCGGCCGCTATGCGGCCGGACATGGCGGCGGCCCGGTCTGACCGATAGGGCGCCGCGATCCCTTGCAACTCCTATTTTGCCATAGGAAAACTGGGATTTCAAGGCCTCGCTCCGAAAAATCGACATAATATTCTCAAGCCGTCGCCGGGCGCCGTAGCCGCTCTCTTTTTGCAACTTTGCTCAAATAATACAAGAAATTCGTTTAACCGTGTAAAATCATTGCCCTAAAGCTGTCCATTTGTTCATTCTATCCGCCGCACATCTGTTGTTACCATTTTGTCATTTCTCTGTACTGAATTTACATAAAACTCCATCCCAAAAAGAGAGTTTTTGTCAAAAGTGGGGGTTGAAATATCGCTGTATACGCAAAAGCTTGACAAAAGTGGGGATAGGGTGTATACTTCATACCAGTTTTCCCAATGGTAACAAAAGTTACAAGTTGTTTCCTATCCGGATACAGCCGCTCAACGTTCCACTGAAAAATTCAATCGCATCAGGAGGTATGACTTTGAAAACGCTGAACCTGTCCGGAAAACTGAATCGATTCCTGTCCCAACGCGCCATGGCGCTGATCTCCGCAGCCGCCGTCCTGGTTTCTCTGATGGCGGCCACCGGCTGGGCCAACGCCCTCTATATCCTCACCGGTACGGAGGACGGCACCGTGGTGCTGGACGGCGTCTCCCCGGCTCCGGACCTTTCCACCAAGCTGATCTATCTCACCACCAGCTCCACCGGCTATGACGTGACGCTCTCCTCCGGGAAGATGGTCACCATCTGCCGCAAGGGCGCCGTGACCAATGCCCGCTCCCGGTCGGAGACCATCTCCGCCCTGCTGGACCGGCTGCACATCACCCTGGATCCGGAGGAAATGGTGGCGGTGGACCTGTCCTCCCCCACTGGCGTGACGCTGGCCATCGGCGACGAGCTGACCTATGAGGATACCGTCACGGAGGCCGTGACAGCCGCCACAGTCCGTGTTCCCACCGCTACCCTCCCCAAGGGGACGGAGCGGGTGGCCCAGGTCGGGCAGGACGGCATCCGTGTGTGCCGCTACCGCTACCGCTGGTCCGGCGGGCAGCTGGTCTCCCAGGAGCTTTTGGAGGAGGTCAGCAACACCGCCCAGAATCGGATCGTGGAGTATGGCACCACTGTGACCAGCGTGGACTCCGGTGACGAGCTTGTGAACGTGGTGACCCGGGAGGATGGCAGCGGCACGCTGTACTTCGCCTCCGGCGCCACCATGAACTTCTCCGGCACCAAGTCCATGACGGCTACCGCCTACAACAAAAATGAGCCCAAGGTGGGCACCATCACTGCCACCGGGACCAAGGTGCGGGCAGGCGTCGCCGCAGTGGATAAGCGGGTCATCCCCCTGGGGACCCGGTTGTATGTGACCAACACCGGCGCCGATTACGGCTACGCCGTGGCAGAGGACACCGGGGTGCGGGGCAATATCATCGACCTGTACCACGAGGTATACAGCGAGGTATCCAGCTTTGGCCGCCGCAGCTGCACGGTATATATTTTGGAATGACAGTTTTCCGGGAAAACACATCCCCTCCGGGCCTACGGTCCGGAGGGGAATTTTTTGTATCGGAAGGAGCCGCCGGCGGACCGGTACGCCGCGATGTGCAGGCCAACGGGCATCACCCCAGGCTGACGGCTATGGCCCGGGCCGGCAAACCCTGCGCAAAGGCGGAAGGCCGCTTCCCCGCAGGGCGCGCCTACAGCTGCTCCAGCAGCGGCATCAGCTGGTCCAGGGCGGTGATCTCCCAGTCAGGGCGCACCTCCCCTGCCGGCCGGCCCAGGCGGTTGAACCAGCAGGTGCGGATGCCCGCGTTTCGGCCGCCCCGGATGTCGGAGGTCAGACTGTCCCCCACCATGATGGCGGCGGCGGGGTCGAAGCCGGGGATGGCAGCAAAGCAGGCACGGAAAAAGGCGGGCGCGGGCTTGTCGGCCCCCACCTCCTCCGAGATGAAAACGCCCCGAAAATACCGCTCCAAGCCTCCCTGGCGCAGCCGTCCCCGCTGGACCGCCGACTCCCCGTTTGAGGCTACATACAGCTCGTACCGGGGCGCCAGGGCCTCCAGCAGTTCCCGTGCGCCCGGCAGCAGCAGGCAGAGCCTTCCCAGCTCTCCCTCATACGCGTCGCACACCTGGCGGCTGGAGGCGGACACGCCCAGCTCCGCAAAAAGCAGGTCGAACCGGCGGGTCATCAGCTGCTCCCGGGTCACCTGCCCCTCCTCCAAAAGGGCCCACTGGCGGGCGTTGATGGTGTGGTAGCGGGCGATCACCTCGCCGTCGGACGGCAGGCCCATCCGGTGAAAGACGCGGCCGATGGCCTCCGCCTCCGTGCGGGTGAAGTCCAGCAGCGTATCGTCCAGGTCAAGAAAGACCGTGCGGATCATGGGCATCCCTCCTGTTCTTTTTAACAGGATACCATATCCGGCGAAAAATGCAAGCCGACCGTCAGATATGGTGTTGCGCGGCGCTGCGGCGCCGGTGGGCCTCCTACCACACCTAAAGGGCCACTAAGATGTCTCAAATGGGACTGCCCCCGCCGGCGGCAGCCTTCCCATGTTGCGGCATCAAAACAGGCCCCGCTGCGTGCAGACCGGCTCAGCCAAGCGCAAATCAGCGCCCCTGCTGCTGCGGGGCGCTGATTTGCGCTTGGCTGATTGATATGAAATCGGTCGGGGTCTTATAGGAAGACCTGATTCTCCTTGGGAGATGCGTAATGACTCTCCAGCATGGCCACGTGGGACAAAAAGGCCGGATCGTCAAAATACTTGGCGTGGCGGGTGCAGTGCCGCACGCAGGACTGGCACTTGATGCAGATGCCCGGCACGCTGGCCACGTCCTGAGGGTCGATGGAGCCCATGGGGCAGCGGCGGGTGCACACCCCGCAGCCGCAGCAGCGGGAGAGGTCGGTCTTCGGCTTGGCTTTCAGGAATTTGGCAGGCTGGCCGTCGGTGCCCAAAGGGGTATAATAGGGGGCGTCCGGGTCGCCGGGGACCTGGATGGGAGCGGGAATATCTGTTAAGGTTTTTACCTTGTCAGCAATAGACCTTCCAAAGGCCTCCATCTGCTTTCGGTCCTCCCAGTCCGGCCGCCCCTCCGCCAGCTTGTCCGTGAAGGCGTGGCGGGCCGCAAAGGCGCCGCCTGCCAACGGGCAAAAGCCGTCCTGGCCCAGCACCGCCGCCAGCTCCGCCAGGGAGTTATCGAAGCTGCGGTTGCCAAAGGTCACCACCGCCGCGGCCAAAGCGCCGCCGCCCCGCAGACACCGCTGCAGGTCCGGCAGCAGCTTATTGGGCACCTTGCCCGCATAGGTCGGGGTTCCAACCACAACGAAATCAGTTTCTGTAAAGGAATATTCCTTTGCGCGGCTCTCCGGCCGTGTCAGGTCCAACTCCGCCATGGGGACGCCCAGGGCGTCCGCCAGGGACTGGGCGACGGTGCGCACCGTCCGCTCTGTGGAGCCGGTGGGGCTGAAATAAACCGCGGTCACAGTCTGGATCCTCATAGTCCTTCCCTCCTGGTCAAAACAGGCGCCCTTGCCGGGGCGCCTGTCGATTTTCCGGACGGTCCCCATGCTGGAGGCCCCATCACGATGTTACAGAGTGAAATCCGACTCCTTCAGGCCGCTGGTATCCAGCGCGGCCGGACGGGGCGGGACCCGCTTGAGCGGATCATAGCGGAAGGCCCGGCAGTGGTGCTCCACCGGCACGACTCCCCGCTTGACGCAGGCCACCTCCCGTTCGTTGATCTGCGCTCCCCGCTGGCAGTAGGCGCAGCAGGGGTCTATATCCTTGCGAAACAGCATACCGCTCCCTCCTGTTCCGGGCTTGCAAAGGCCCGCGTTCCGCCGCCGCAGCGGCTTTTTTTACAGTGTATACAGCCGCAGCGCCCCATCCTCCACCGTGGCCTTGATCTGGGTGATGGGAGACTCGTAGCTGTCGATGATGCGGGTAGCCAGGGCGTCCTCCAGCTCCTTTTGGATGGTGCGTCGCAGGTTCCGGGCGCCGTAGGTGCGGGAGTAGGATTTGGCTGTGAGCCAGGCCACCAGTACGTCGTCGTAGGTGAAGGTGATGCCCTTCTCCCGCAGGGAATCCGCAAGCTCCCCCAGCATGATGCGGGCGATGCCCTGGAAATGCTCCTCCGTCAGGCGGTTGAAGGTGATGACCGCGTCCACCCGGTTGATGAACTCCGGCCGCAGGAACTGCTGCAGCGCCTTCATGGCCCGGTCCCGGTCCTGCTCGTTGGCGGAGCGATCGAAGCCCACCGTGCCCTCCTTGGTGGCAGAGCCGGCGTTGGAGGTCATGACGATGATGGTGTTCTCGAAATTCACCTTGCGGCCATGGGCGTCGGTGATCTCGCCGTCGTCCAGAATTTGCAGCAGCACGTTCATCACGTCGGGATGGGCCTTTTCGATCTCGTCGAAGAGGATCACGGCATAAGGCTTGCGGCGGATCTTCTCCGTCAGCTGGCCGGCCTCGTCATAGCCCACGTAGCCCGGCGGGGAACCGACGATGCGGGAGACGGAGTGCTTTTCCATGAACTCCGACATATCCAGACGGATCAGCGCCTCCGGCGTGTTGAAGAGGTCGCTTGCCAGCTGCTTGACCAGCTCCGTCTTGCCCACGCCCGTGGGGCCCACGAAAATGAAGCTCACCGGCTTGTGCTTGGGACTGATGCCCACCCGGTTGCGGCGCACCGCAGCAGACACGGCGGCAATGGCCTCGTCCTGGCCGATGATGTGCTCCTTCAGCCGGTTTTCCAGCTGGCTGAGGCGCTGGAACTCCTGCTCCCGGATCTTGGAGGCGGGGATCTTGGTCCAGAGCTCGATGACGTGGGCCAGGTTCTCCATGCTCAGCTGGGGGTCCCCCTTGGCAAGAAGGGCGTCCAACTCCGTGTGGAGCTGGAGCTCCCGGCTTTTCAGGTAGGCCAGACGCTCATAGTCCGGCTCCCCCTCGCCGTTCTTCTCCTCCAGCAGGGCGCGCTCCTTCTCATAGTCCTCCAGCTCCCGCTGAATCTCCATGCGGCGGGAGATGTCGGCATCCTTGAGGTTCAGGTCGGAGCAGGCCTCGTCGATGAGGTCGATGGCCTTGTCCGGCAGGAAACGGTCGGTGATGTACCGCTCGGAGAGCAGCACCGCCTGGCGGAGGATGCCGTCCGAGAGCTTGACGCCGTGGAACTTCTCATAGTTGGGGGCCAGGCCCTTGAGGATCTGGATGGAGTCCTCGATGGAGGGCTCGTTCACCGTTACCGGCTGGAAGCGCCGCTCCAGGGCGGTGTCCTTTTCGATGGACTTGCGGTACTCATTGAAGGTGGTGGCGCCGATGACCTGGATCTCTCCCCGGGAGAGGGCGGGCTTGA
>JAFUGI010000147.1 GCA_017469475.1 Oscillibacter sp.
CAACCTTCAGCATCGGACGATCTGACAGCAGACCCTGTTATGGGTAGATAACTTTTAATACGTCATAAACGCTTTCGACCTCGTCAAAGGCTTCCTCCAGATCTTTGGCCACACGAACTGTTCCGTCTACAAACAGATATTCCAGAGAGGAGAGAGCTTCTGCATCCATGATGGAAACGTCACCGGTGACGAGGAGCTTCGTCCCGTATTTCTTGATCGTCTTCTGCTTCAGCTCCAGGTCGTCATCGATGAGCACCGTGCCATCCGGGACGCGCACGATTTCAGCTTCTTCATCAAACTGCGAGATCAGCCTGTCTACCAGGCTTTCTGCGATAGTGATCTTCCGGGCCGCAATCTTCAGTCCCTTCTGAATCAGAGCCTCTGCATTGATCCCGTTATCCAGGAAGAAGAGATTACCAGAGCAGTAGTAAAGCGTATTCGCCGCTCTTTGAATAAACAGGTCGTCGATCGCGGTATCTGCTTTCAGGATGCTCGCGCCATTCGGATAGTATTCGGTTTTGCCGTTCACCTGGAAGTTTGCGAACTGGCCTTCCATGCTTTTTGGCATCAGGACCTTGCCATTGACCATGATTTTGTAGTAGCTCTTTACCGCTTCCGCACTTCCATCGGCCACCAGCAGTTTACCATTGACCATCAGGAATACACCGGTTCCATCCGCATCCGGTCCGATCTCACCCTTACCGTTGATGCTCTTTACAGTGATATTCTGTCCATCCGGAACCTCCAACACGTTCGCGACATTCATCGTCACAGGGTACTTATTCAGAAGTTCCCGGGAACGCTCTCCGACGATCAGGATCGCTGAATTGATCGTGATATGTTCGAAACCTGCCAGACTTTCTTCCGTAACTTCTCTGGCATCACAGGTCGCCGTATTAATGACTTTGTTTTTCATGAATTCCGTCCTCCATGTTATTTCAGTTTTTCTCTCAGGAGCTTCCTGGCGCGTCTTAACGCTGCCCGGACTCCTGATGGTGACAGCCCGTATTCTTCTGCGAGTTCCTTTGAGGTGTAACCTTCAAAGTACCTTTTGATGAAAAGCTGGGACAAATCCGGCGGTAGCGAAGAGAGGATCATAGCTGTTTCGATTTCCGAAAAACCGCCGTCTGTTTCCTCCTCCACTAGCATTCGGTTGTTCTGCTCTACTGTTCGCCTTCGGCAGGCATCGTAGAACAGGTTCCTTGCCACCTTATAAAGCCAGGCCCGTCGTTCTTTCTCGCCCAGTTCTTCAGAAGATCCAGATTGGAAAGCGCCTTCATGAAGGTCTCCTGCAGTAGATCTTCCGCATCACTGATATTTCCGCATACCATACAGCAGTATTTCAAAAGCTCTGCCCGATACACGGTATATAGTTCTGTGATCATGGCACCCTCCTTTCCTTCGGCTTTCACTCTTATAACGTTTGAGAACGGGGAAGTGTTTTCATGTTTTTATACAAACTCCTAAAAATCCTCCTCCCGGAATCGGGGCATTTCCATTTTTTCCAGACCTACTCGTGTCAGCCGGTATACAGTATTGCAGACTTCGGTAATATATTTCCTGTCATGGGAAACACTTATAATGGCCCCGGGGAACTGCTTCAGAATGCCCCGGACCTCCGGTCCGGAAAGTGGCGAGAAATTACGGGTCGGTTCATCCAGGATCAATACATTCGCCTCTGTCAGACTGATCTTTAAGAGGAGCAGTTTCGCTTTCTGGCCGCCGGAAAGTTCCCGGATCGGATGGAACATCTCATCTGCCGTATATTTCATGGATCCCAGATAGGTCCGCACCATGGTTATATCATCCTTTTTCCCGGAAGGCGCCAGATATTCCACAGGAGTCCGATCATAGGGCAATGTCTCTTCATAATTCTGAGACATATAACAGGCCGTCAGGTCCTGCCGCGAAAGAAGTTCTTCTGCGATCTTCCGGATCAGGGTCGTCTTTCCGGAGCCGTTATCTCCAATCATGCAGATCTTCTCCGGTCCCCTTACATTCAGTGCGATAGACTTGGCCAAGACTCTCCCATCTGGGGCGGTTAACTCCGGTAGATCGTACTCAATCACCATTTTCCCTGCAGGCATGGGACTCTGATGTTCGAAGCGAATCGTGATAGGGGATTCCTTTTCGGGAACTTCGGTCATTTCTTCATGTTCCCTGTCATAGCGCTTCTCCAAAGACTTGACCGCCTGCATCTTTTTCTTTAACAGTCTCCCGCCGTGGGGATCCTGTCTCGAGATGTTCCGAAGATCGGACTCCACCGTCTGTTCAATGCGCCGGAATCGTTCCATGGCTTTTTTCTCTTCACGGCGTTCACTGTAAGCTTCCTGCAGCTGCTTATCGAATGCCCGCTGCCGTTCTTCCATAAATGTCCGGAAAGGCACATTGGCGATCGTCACTCTGGATACGGTTTTTCGCCGCAGCTGCTCAATCAGGATCACCCGATTGGCTGTCCTCTCAATCAAGGTTTCATCGTGGGAAATGAAAAGAACACTGCCCGGGAATCGGTTGATCATCTTTTCCAGCCACCAGAGTGTGGAAAGGTCAATATCATTGGAAGGCTCATCCAGAAGGAGAATATCCGGATTGGCAAGAAGCAGTCTCGCCATCTGCGCCTTGACTCTCTCTCCACCGGAAAGCGAAAGCATTTTCTGATCGGAGTAGAACAGAGAAACAGGGACCCTCATCTCTGCTGCCAATTTCTCCAATTCAAAAAGATGTGCGTCCTGAAATGCCGGCAATTCGGAAAAATATTCAAAAACCGTTTTCCGTTTATCATCATCCGTGAGTTCCTGCGGCAGGTATCCCAACAGCTCACCCTGAAGGATTCGGACCCCGTCTGCTTCCGCATAGGGCTCCACCAGACCGGGATCATAGATCCACATTAATAAAGTGGACTTTCCGTTCCCTTCCTCTCCGATTAGGACCGCCTTATCGCCGCGGTTCAACACGAAATCAAAATCTTTCAGGATCGTTCGCAGATCTTTTCTGTGTGTGATGGTAAGTGATTTGACTTGTAACAAAAAAACACCCCTCTCTGACATGCACAGACTGATAAGTGTCTGTCAGAGCGAGGCGGTTCTTTGCTTGCATAGAACAGGATAGGAAAGGACAAGGATCATCTGCGCCCATACATATAAGGTGATCCCGATCTCTTTCATTAAGATCCGCTCGAAAAACAGACAATCTTCATTCAGTCTACGCAAACTAATTATGGGTATACTATCCCCATAAAACATCTTTCGCTTACATATTCTGAAATCGATTATCTGTTGATCATTGCTTCACCATCACATGAAGATCATGTGCCTTTCAAAAAATCAAGAGTATTATATCATAACAACAGGATTTCTTCAATCCTGTTTATCAAGTGCTTGAATCATTTGAAAGACTTTGAATGCCTCAATGATCGCCTCTTCCTTCTCCTTCGGAGTCTCCGGTGACCTACTGTCCTCTCTCTTCGGCAGATTATAGTTTTGCCGCTCAATGATACCACATTTCCGCTTCGTCTTTGCAATGTTCAGATGTGTCACATGGAATCCGTACTTCTCCTGCACCCACTCCTGGATCTGCTCGTATGTAGCCCCTTGCTGAAACCTGGACATATCCATATCTTCAAGAGAGAACTCCACCCTAACATTCTGACTCGATATGTTTCCCTTGGAAAGTTGGACAACCGTCTCCACATGGCACGTGGCGGGGAACATGTCGACCGCGGCGGCGCGGACGGCTTGATAGCCCAGGGCGGCGAAGCGCTTCACGTCCCGGCCCAGAGTGGCCGGGTCGCAGGAGACATACACTACCCGCTCCGGCTCCATTTGGGCGATGGAGGCGATGACCTCCGGCGCAAGGCCCTTGCGGGGCGGGTCCACAGTGATGACGTCCGGCCGCAGGCCCTCCTGCGCCAGGTGGGCCGCCACCTGGGCGGCGTCTCCGCAGAAGAACTCTGCGTTTTCAATGCCGTTGCGCCGGGCGTTCTCCCGGGCGTCCGCGATGGCGGGGGCCACGATCTCCGCGCCGATGACCCGCCGGGCCTGCCGGGCAAGGCACAGCGTGATGGTGCCCGTGCCGCAGTACAGGTCCAGCACCGTCTCCGCGCCCGTCAGGCCGGCAAACTCCAGCGCCTTGCCGTACAGCACCTCCGCCTGATCCCGGTTCACCTGGTAGAAGGACGGCACCGACAGCTTGAAGGTCAGGCCGCACAAGGTATCCAGCAGGTAGTCCTGTCCCCAGAGGGTGCGGTACCGGTCCCCCAGGATGACGTTGCCCCGGCTGGTGTTGGTGTTCAGCACCACGCCCACGGTTCCCGGCACGGCGGAGCGGACCATGCCCACAAGCTCCGGCTCCCGGGGAAGCTGCTTTCCGTTGACCACCAGGCAGCACAGGCTCTCGCCCCTGTGGTCCACCCGGACATAGAGGTGGCGCACCAGGCCCTTGCCGGTGCGCTCATCATACCCGCTCACCCGGTAGCGGCGCATCCACGCCCCCACGGCCCGGGCCGTTTTGTCCGAGAGCTCCGATTGGATGAGGCAGGACTCCACCGGGATGACCTGGTGGCTCCGGGCGCGGTAGAACCCGATGGCGCCGTCCGGCCCCACGGGGTACTGGCTCTTGTTCCGGTAGCGCAGCGGGTCCCGGGCACCCAGGATCTCCTCCACCTCCACCTCCGTCCCGCCCAGACGGCGCAGGGCGTCCTGCACCCGGGCGCGCTTGGCCCAGAGCTCTTCTTCATAGGTCACGTGCTGAAAGTCGCAGCCGCCGCATCGGCCGAAGTGGGGGCACTCCGGCGCCGTCCGCCGGGGAGAGGGGCGCAAAACGCGCACGACCTCCCCCGCGGCGGCGGTCTTCATCACCCGGGTGACGCGAAGGGTGATCTCCTCCCCCCGCACCGCCTGGGGCACGAACACCACCGCCCCGTCCAGCCGCACCACGCCCAGTCCCTCGCTGGTGTAGCCCTCCACCGTGCCGGTATAGACCTTGTTCTCCTGCAAGCGTTCCATGCTCCTCTTCCCCTTCTCGCCGGATCGGACCGGCCCTCTTTCAAAAGCAGGGCGGGAGAAGCTCTCCCGCCCTGGAGCGTGCTGTCTATCTCAGCTCTCCCACTTCTCCAAAAGCGCCCGCAGCTGATCCGCGAACCGGGCCAGGGACTTGTTGTCCCGCCCCTTGGAGCGCTTGATGGACTCCATGAGCATCTGGCCCACTGCCACCAGCCGCTCGTAGGCACTGCTGGCCCGGGCGCCGGCGGCCTTGGCCTTCCGCTCAGGCAGATACCCGGCCTGGACCACGGCGTCGGCGACCAGGTCATAGACCTCCGTATACTGGGGCGCGTGGGCGGCAAAGCCCAGGGAGTTGACCGTCTGGGCGAAGAAGGGCGCCACCTCCCGGTCCCCGTGGACCACGAAAACGTGCTGGGGCCGGGGGTCCTGGAAGGCGGAGATCCACGCCATGAGATGGTCCCGGTCGGCGTGGGAGGAAAGGCCCTGGAAGTTCACGATCTGGGCGTGGACGGCGATCTCCTCCCCGAAGAGCTTGACGCTCTTGGCCCCCTCCAGCAGCGTCCGGCCCAGGGTCCCCTCCCCCTGGTAGCCCACGAACACCACCGTGCTCTCCGGCCGCCAGAGGTTGTGCTTGAGGTGGTGGCGGATGCGGCCGGCGTCGCACATGCCGGAGGCGGAGATGATGACCTTCGGCGTCGCGTCCATGTTCAAGGCCTTGGACTCCTCGCTGGTCTCCGTCATGCGCAGGTTGGTGAAATTGAACATGTGGGTGCCGTCCTCCACCAGGGCGATGGCGTCCTCGTCCAGATAGTTGCGCAGATCGCCGGTGAAGATGGTGGTGGCCCGCTTGGCAAGGGGGGAGTCGATGTAGACCGGGAAGTCCGGGTTGCTGGTCACAAGGCCCTGGTCCTTGATCTCCCGGATGAAGTACAAAAGCTCCTGGGTCCGGCCCACGGCAAAGGAGGGGATGACCACGTTGCCTCCCCGGCGGATGGTCTCGTCGATGATCTTCGCAAGGTCCCCGGTGTAGCTCCACACCTCCGTGTGGTTGCGGTCGCCGTAGGTGGACTCCATGACCACGAAGTCCGCGCCATGGATGAGCTGGGGGTCCCGGATGATGGGCTGGTTGACGTTGCCGATGTCGCCGGAGAAGACGATCCGCTTTTTGACGCCGTCCTCCTCCGCGTCCACCAGGACGCTGGCGGAACCCAGCAGGTGCCCGGCGTCCACAAACTCCACCCGCACCCCGTCGAAGAGGTCCACCGTCTCGCCGTACTCGCAGGTGGTCACGAACTGGCGCACCCGCTCCGCGTCCTCAATGGTGTACAGCGGCTCCATATGGGGGGCGCCGGAGCGCTCGCCCTTGCGGTTTTTCCATTCGGCGTCCTGCTCCTGGATGTGGGCGGAGTCCAGCAGCATGATGTCCAGCAGCTCCGCCGTCAGCCGGGTGGTGAGGATGCGGCCCCGGAACCCCTGCTTGACCAGCATGGGGATGCGGCCGGAGTGGTCGATGTGGGCGTGGGTCACCAGCACGCAGTCGATGCTGTTGGCCGCAAAGGGAAACTCCTCGTTGGAAACCTCGTCCCTCCCCTGCTGCAAGCCGCAGTCCACCAGGATCCGCTTGCCGTTCACCTCCAGACAGTGGCAGCTGCCGGTCACGCACTGGTCGGCGCCGTAAAAGCTCAATTTCATGCAGGAAGCCTCCTTTTTTGTTGCGGTCGATGTTTTCTGTTGGTATTGTATCACAGTCTGCCAAACAGCACAACCAGAGATTTCCCCTCCTTGGGCATTGTGCCGGTTTTGCCCAGCAGTTTCCAGGGGCGAAGCGGCGGGAAAGCCGCCTCTTGCCTTTTTCGCCGCTTCGCGCTATGGTAGAAGCAGGGAACGGACCCATTTCCCGAACGGCTAAAACATGAGGAAGCAAAAGGAGGCGGTCTTATGGCGGAGCGGACGCTGCTCATCCCCTCCCTTCTGGACGACTGGTTCCCCCTGCTGCAATACGCCTTCGCCTCCCGCCGCTACGCGCCGGTGCTGCTGACGGAGGAGGTGGGCCTTGCGGACCTGGGGCTGCGGTACATCCATAGCGAGCTTTGCTACCCCGCCCATCTGGTGACGGGGCAGATCCTGGCGGCCCTTGGCAGCGGGCAGTACGACGTCCGCCGCTGCGCTGTTCTCGTGGGCCAGGCGGGAGACGAGTGCCGGGGCTCCTGCCTCATCCGCATCCTGCGCCGCGTGCTGGACCGGGCGGGCTACCCGGAGGTGGCCCTTTTGAGCCTGAACGTGCGCAGCATCGACCGCGCCGACGGCCTCCCCATCCGCCCCGCCATGGTGCAGCGGGCCCTGGCCGGGGCTGTGTGGGGCGACGCGCTGGCCATCCTGCGGGACCAAACCCGGCCCTGTGAGGAGTCGCCCGGCGGGGCGGAGGCTCTGTGGCGCCGGTGGATGGAGCGGC
>JAFUGI010000148.1 GCA_017469475.1 Oscillibacter sp.
CTGCGGGTGTTCTACCGCCGGTTCTTCACCCAGCAGTTCAAGCGCAACTGCGTGCCCGACGGACCCAAGGTGGGGTCCGTGGCCCTGTCTCCCCGGGGGGACTGGCGGATGCCCTCCGACGCCGCCTGGGCCCTGTGGCAGGCGGAGCTGGAGACCATCGGATAACGCAGCACCCCGGGGCGGTTTTGCCCCGGCAATGGCGATCGGACCGGAACCGTGCGCACGCAAGGCTTTGTTTGCAGTCTGACAGGAGCCTGCGCCCAAAAAGGCGCAGGCTCCTGGTTTGTCTTCTCCCTGTTCTTCGTCGGCGCTGGCCCGCGCCGCCTCACTCCTCCAGCTCCAGCACCACGGGGCAGTGGTCGCTGCCCAGGACCTCGCTCCAGATGTCGGCGGAGCGGATGCGGCCGCGCAGCCGCTCCGAGACGATGAAGTAGTCGATGCGCCAGCCGGCGTTGTTCTTCCGGGCGTTGAAGCGGTAGCTCCACCAGGAGTAGGCCCCGGTCTTGTCCGGGTACAGGGCCCGGAAGGTATCCACAAAGCCGCTTTCCAGCAGGCGGGTCATCTTCTCCCGCTCCTCGTCGGAAAAGCCGGGGTTGCGGCGGTTGGGGCCGGGGTTTTTGATGTCGATCTCCTCATGGGCCACGTTCAGGTCCCCGCAGTAGACCACCGGCTTCACCGCGTCCAGCTCCAAAAGGTAGTCCCGGATGTCGTCCTCCCAGCTCATGCGGTAGTCCAGCCGGGCGAGCTGGTCCTTGGAGTTGGGGGTATAGCAGCAGACCAGGTAAAAGTCCGCAAACTCCGCCGTGATGACCCGGCCCTCGTGGCGGTGGACGTCGGGTCCGAAGTCATAGGTGACGGCCAGGGGCCGGCGCCGGGTGAAGACGGCGGTGCCGGAATAGCCCGCCTTGTCCGCGCTGTTCCAGTAGCGCTCGTAGCCCGGCAGGTCGAAGTCCGCCTGATCCGGGCGCATCTTCGTCTCCTGCAGGCAGATGACGTCCGCGTCCGCAAAGGCGCAGAAATCCAGAAAGCCCTTGCCCAGGCAGGCGCGCAGGCCGTTCACGTTCCAGGAAATCAGTCGCATCGGGGGGTCCTCCTTGTGTGTGCCGGATGGCCGGCGGTGTATGTGCCGTTCTCCCGCGGCGGATGTTCGTGGGCGCACAGCGCCCGGCGGCTTTGCGCGTCCCATGCGGTTAGGCCGCATGGGCTTTCGTTTATGATACCACAGCCGTCCCTTGCAAAGCAAGGCGGAAAAAGAGTTGCGCGGCGGCGATGGGCTATTGTATAATGGAGCTTACAGAATGAACGCCCGGGAGGTCCGGGCCAGCGGAAAAATTTTGAAGTACGGGAGGTCGCCATGTATACCAAGGAAGGCATCTATCTGGGCCTGGCGGAGGGAGAGCGGGTCGTGCTGCCCCTGAATATGTGCAACCGGCACGGGCTCATCGCCGGCGCCAGCGGCACCGGCAAAACCATCACCATGAAGGTGATGGCCGAATCCTTTTCCGACGCGGGGGTCCCCGTGTTCCTGTGCGACGTGAAGGGGGACGTGTCCGGCCTGGCCGCCCCGGGCGTATCGTCGGAGGGCATGGAAAAGCGCATCGACAAGTTCGGCATCCGGCAGGACTTTGCCTACCGGGCCTACCCCGTCACCTTCTGGGACATCTATCAGACCGGGGGCCACCCCATCCGCGCCACCGTGTCGGACATGGGGCCGGAGCTCCTCTCCCGCATCCTGGGGCTGACGCCGGCTCAGGAGGGGGTTTTGAACATCGTGTTCCGCATCGCGGACGACCGGGGGCTGCTGCTCATCGACCTGAAGGACCTGCGGGCCATGCTCAACTACGTGGGCGAGCACAAGGGGGAGTTCCTCACCACCTACGGAAACATCGCAACGGCGTCTCTCGGCGGCATCCTGCGGGCCCTGCTGCCCCTGGAAAACCAGGGCGGAGACCTCTTTTTCGGGGAGCCGGACCTGGACATCATGGACTGGATCCGCACCGACGAAGAGGGCCGGGGCATCATCAACCTGCTGGACTGCGTGAAGCTGGTGCAAAACCCCACGCTGTACGCCACCTTCCTCCTCTGGATGCTCTCGGAGCTGTTCGAGCGCCTGCCGGAGGTGGGAGACGCGGACAAGCCCAAGCTGGTCTTCTTCTTTGACGAGGCCCACATGCTCTTTGCCGACGCGCCCCGGGTGCTGGTGCAGAAGATCGAGCAGGTGGTCAAGCTCATCCGCTCCAAGGGCGTGGGCATCTACTTCGTGACCCAAAACCCCAGCGACATTCCCGACGGCGTTCTGGCCCAGCTTTCCAACCGGGTCCAGCACGCTCTGCGGGCCTACACTCCCAACGAGCAGAAGGCCGTCCGGGCGGCGGCCGCCTCCCTGCGGCCCAATCCGGCCTTCAAGGCGGAGGACGTCATCACGGAGCTGGGCGTGGGCCACGCGCTGGTGTCCGTGCTGGATGAAAAGGGCGTGCCCGGCATCGTGCGGCAGACCGCCGTCATCTGCCCCCAGAGCCTGATGGCCCCGGCAGAGGAGACCGTGCGCCAGGCCGCCATGGCCGGCGACGGCATGGGCTGGTACGATACGTCGGTGGACAACTTCTCCGCCTACGAGTCTCTGGAGGAGAGTCGGGCCCAAAACGCGGCTCAGGCCGCTCTGGCCGCTGAACGGGCGGCGCTGGAGCGGGAGCGAGCCGCCTTTGAGGCCCAGAAGGCCAAGGAGGCCGCCGCCCTGCAAAAGCAGGAGGAAAAGGAGGCCGCCGCGGCCCAGAAGCGGGAGGAGAAGGAGGCCGAGGCCGCCCGCAAGCGCCAGGAAAAGCTGGAGGACGAGGCCCGCCGCCGGGAGCAGAAGCTGGCGGATGAGGCCCGCAAGAAGGCCGAAAAGGAAGAGGAGGCCGCCCGCAAAAAGGCGGAGAAGGCCGAGGAGGAGGCCCGCAAGAAGGAGGAGCGGGCTGCGGAGCGCCGCAAGGCCAAGATCGAAAGCCAGCTCATCAGCGCCGGTGGCCAGATCCTGAAGCGGGGGCTGCTGAATACCCTCTTCAAGGGAAAGTAAGGCCGGGCAAAAGGGCAGGCGGCACTCCTAAGAAGCCGTCTGCCGGACCTGCCTGGAAAAAACATTTAAGGGGGGAGCGGACTTGTAGTCCGCTCCCCCTCAAACTGTATAAAGCCTCGCTTGCGTTCGCGCAGGGAGGCACGAACCAGATCCGATCCGTTTTTGCCGGAGCTTTGCCCCGGCAAAAACACCTCCCAGGCGAGCTGCGCGAGCCCTCGCGCCGACCAAGGCGGGTTCCCCGCCGCGATGAAGCGCGAGCGCTCTCCCATGAGAGCCCGCCGAAGCGGCTCTCATGGGAAGGGGACCTTGCGGTCCGCTCCCCATTGTTTTCAAAGCCCAGGTCTTTCCATGATAAACTCGTTTGCCCCGGCGGGCGCTTCACTCCGTCAGGCGGAAGCTCCCCTCGATCAAGGCAAAGAGCTCCCCGTCCGGCACCGTGCCGTCCAGCAGGATGGTCAGCCAGTGCTCCCCGTTCATGTGGTACGCCCGATGGAACCCGGGCTGGGCGGAAAGGCTGGCCGCCAGCTCCGGCGGAGCCTTCACGTTCACGATGTCCACCCTGCCGTCCCCCGCAAGCCCCAGCTTGCGCCGCTCCACATCCATGAGCACCGCGTACCACTTGCGGTTGTGCCGGTGCCGCAGGACCGCGTAATTGGGATACCGGCTCCACAGGTGCTCCGGCTCCGTTTGATGGGTCCTTGCCGCGTAGGTCAAAATCTCCGCCCGGGTGGCCATTTGCCTCACCGCCTTACGATCGGGATAAGCAGAGGATACCACCCTTTTCCGATTTGGTCAAACCCCGGCCCCAAAAGAAGGACCCGCCGCGCCCCGGCGCTTGCCGGAGGAACGGCGGGTCCTGTTTGGTTTTCAGCAGGGGAGAGGCGCCTCCCGGTCCCTCAGACCAGGCCCTCGTCCTCCGGGTCCAGCACGAAGATGGGCTGGCCCCAGGGGTCCTCCGGCTCCGCCGGGTCCGTGGGCTCTGCGGGCGTCACAGGCTCTGTGGGCGTCGTGGGGGCCGTGGGCTCCGTGGGGGTCACGGGGGTCGGGTCCTCCGGGTCCTCCGGCGTCACGGGGGTCACCGGGTCCGTGGGCGTCACCGTCGGGTCCGTGGGCGTCACCACCGGGTCCACGGCGGGGGCGGCCTCCGGACTTTTCAGGATGACCTTGTTGCGGGCCTTGTAGTCGCTGGTGGCCTCGAAGGTGCTGGAGAGCAGGGTGCCGTCTGCCGCGTAGACGTTGCGGTAGGTCTTGTACTTGTAGCCGGTGTAGGGGGTGGTCTTCACGGCCTCCGTGCCGGGGGCCAGGGTGGGGTCGTCCTGATACACCGTCTCATAGGGCGTGGTGGAGAGCAGCTCGTTGGTCATCTTCACGGTGGTGCCGTCGGTCTTGGTGCCCAGCAGCTGCACCGTCAGGTATCCGCCCTCATACACCGTGCGGATGCGGATGGGGTAGTCGGTGCTGTTGGTGAATTTGTAGTCCGGTCCGCCCCAGGAGACGGTGGCGTCCATGCCGGGGGTGATATAGGCGGGGATATACCGGTGGGCATACCGCTCCGTAATCTGGAGGTTGGCCCGCAGGCAGGCTAAGTACAGCGTGGAGGAGGGCTGGCACACGCCGCCGCCGATCTCGTCCACCGTCTCGCCCTGCACGTAGGCGGGGGCAGGCTTGTAGCCCTTGGCCGCCGTCCGCTGGCCCACGGTCTGGTTGTAGGAGAACACGTCCCCGCTGTTGAGGACGGTGTTGTTGAAGGAGGCCGCCGCCAGCTTCACGTTGGAGATGCGGTTGGCCGTGCCGGACACGTGGGTCCGGGCCTCGCCCAGCACGTCCCGGAACAGCACCGCCGCCAGGTCCTCCGCCGTGACGGTGGGGGTCTCGATGGTGGCCTCCAGCGTCACGGACGCGCCGTCCGCCGCGCTGTCCAGCGCGGACTGGGCGGCGGCGATGTCGAAGGAGGCGCCCACCTGCTCGGGCAGGATGGTGTCCGTCGCCGCGTCGTAGGAGGCGTTTTTCATCTCGCCGTGGATGGCGTCATAGATCTCCTGGGCGGTGACGGCCCGGGCGGGCAGGTCGGTAAAGACCACCTGCACCGTGTGCTCGTCGGCCCGCTGCTCCAGGGCGGCCGCCAGATCCGACCGCAGCCGCTCCGCGTCCGCCAGCCGGCCGGGCCGGGACTTGGTCACGGTGACGGTGTTGCCGGAGATGACGTAGCTCCCGTCCTGTGCGCTCTGGGAGAAATCCTCCGCCAGGTCCGCCGCGGCCTGGTCCAGCATGGCGTCGTCCCGCCGGAAGGGGACGGAATCGTCGTTGGTGCTGCCGGAAAGGGAGGCGAGATACCGGATGCCGCCGCCCAAAAAGCCCGCGCTCTTCATCCGCTCCATGGCCCCTTGGGCGATGCCGGCGCACCCCTCCCGGGTGTAGCCCAGGTCCCCGGCGGTCACGGAGGCGAGCACAGTCTCGCCGTCCTTCAGGGTCAGCACCTGGGCGGGCAGAGCCGCCTCCAGCGCCGCCTGGGCCTGGGAGGCCGTCAGCCCGCCGACGGCGATGCCGTTCACCGTATAGTTGGGATAGAACGTGTTCAGCCCGGCGGCAAAGGCGCACAGTCCGCCGTACCCCGCCGCCA
>JAFUGI010000149.1 GCA_017469475.1 Oscillibacter sp.
CTCCTCGTAAAAGTCCGCCAGCAGCTCCCGCTCCGTGACGTGCAGCACCCGGCACAGGCAGGCCAGCTCATAGTCGGTCACAATGCGGTCGTTGTTTTCGATCCTGCTGAGCATTTGTTGGTCGATATTCACATTCATGGTTTGCAGTCTGGCCGCCACCTGAGCCTGGGAAAGCCCCCGCAGCTTTCGGTAGTGGCGCAGCCGCGCATGGATGAGATTTTTGCTGTCATAGTAGGTGATTTTCTTCATGGCGGCCCCTACGTTTATATCACGTATTTTATCTTGACTTTATCAAGCCCATCGTCTTAAAATACGTTACATAAACGTAATTGGGGGATTTCATATGGAAACATCCGATCTCATGACTGCGGAGGACTGGAAGGCCATGTACCTGCTGCTGGCCAGAGGCATCCGGGACGCATCCGACCTTCTGCCCCGCCGGGCGGAAAATGAGGCCGCCCTCCGGCGCCTCTCCCTGGCCATGCAGGCGGCCGAGGAGCGGTATCTATCCGCCGGCGAGGACTGAGTGAAAACGGACGGGCAATGCCCGTCTGTTTCAGGCTGTAGGCAAAGCCTCGCTTGCGTCCACACCGCGAAAATGCAGATCAAATCTGATTCGTTTTTGCCGGGGCTCCGCCCCGGCAAAAACACCGCTAAGACGAGCTGTGCGAGTCCTCGCGCCGACCAACCGAGGCGTTCCCCGCAAGCCGAGGGCGATGGAGCGCGAGGGACCTCAAATGAGAACCCAGCGGAGCGGGTCTCATTTGAAGCGCGTTGACTTTGTCACCGCGCTCAACCGGACGGGTATTCCCCGTCCGTTCTCGTTTCCGTTTTCATTTCCATTCCCTTTTGTGAACTTTTTGCGATTTCCCGGATTTCCTTTGCATTCCGCAGGTCTTTGTGGTATGCTAATCTTGCTTTTTTATGGGCTGACGCCCATCGATCATAGACCGCAGAGCTCCCCCTCCGGAGGAGCGGGAAAGGAAGTTTTATCACATGGGTCTTTTGAAGAAACTGTTCGGGGACTACAGCTCTCGGGAGCTGAAGTCCATCTACCCCATCGTGGACCGGATCGAGGCCATGGCCGACGAGTACAAGGCCATGACCGACGCCCAGCTCCAGGCCAAGACCGGGGAGTTCAAGGAGCGGCTCCAACACGGAGAGACGCTGGACGACATCCTGCCCGAGGCCTTTGCCACCGTCCGGGAGGCGGCGGACCGGGTGCTGGGCCTGCGGCCCTACCGGGTGCAGCTGGTGGGCGGCATCGTGCTGCACCAGGGGCGCATCGCCGAGATGAAGACCGGCGAGGGCAAGACGCTGGTGGCCACCCTCCCCGCCTATCTCAACGCCCTGGCGGGCCGGGGCGTCCACATCGTCACGGTGAACGACTACCTGGCCAAGCGCGACAGCGAGTGGATGGGTAAGGTCCACCGCTTCCTGGGGCTGAAGGTGGGCCTCATCGTCCACGGTCTCACCAGCGCGGAGCGCCAGGCCGCCTACGCCGCGGACATCACCTACGGCACCAACAACGAGATGGGCTTCGACTACCTGCGGGACAACATGTGCATCTACGCAAGCGAGCTGGTCCAGCGGGGCCACGCCTTCGCCATTGTGGACGAGGTGGACTCCATCCTCATCGACGAGGCCCGCACCCCCCTCATCATCTCCGGTCAGGGAGAAAAGTCCACCCAGCTCTATGACATGGCGGAAATGCTGGTCTCCCGGTTCAAAAAGCAGGTGGTAGTCCAGGTGGACAACAAGGAGGAAGAGGACTCCGACATCGACGCCGACTACGTGGTGGACGAGAAGGCCAAGACTGCCACTCTCACCGCCCGGGGCATCGCCAAGGCGGAGGAGTTCTTCCACGTGGAGAACCTGTCCGACCCCTCCAACGCCACCCTCTCCCACCACATCAACCAGGCCCTCAAGGCCCACGGCACCATGAAGCGGGACATCGACTACGTGGTCAAGGACGGCGAGGTCATCATCGTGGACGAGTTCACCGGGCGGCTGATGTTCGGCCGGCGGTACTCCAACGGCCTGCACCAGGCCATTGAAGCCAAGGAGCATGTGAACGTCAACAGCGAGAACAAGACCCTGGCCACCATCACCTTCCAGAACTACTTCCGCCTGTACGACAAGCTCTCCGGCATGACCGGCACCGCCATGACCGAGCAGGAGGAGTTCGGCACCATCTACAACCTGGACATCGTGGAGATCCCCACCAACCGCCCCAACCAGCGGGAGGACCACGCCGACGTGGTGTACAAGACCGAGGCGGGTAAGTTCCGGGCCGTCATCGAGCAGATCAAGGAGTGCCACGAAAAGGGCCAGCCCGTGCTGGTGGGCACCGTGTCCATCGAGAAGAACGAGCTCCTCTCCAAGCTGCTGGTCCGCCAGGGCATCCGCCACAACCTGCTCAACGCCAAAAACCACGAGAAGGAAGCGGAGATCGTGGCCCAGGCCGGAAAGCTGGGGGCCGTGACCGTGGCCACCAACATGGCCGGCCGCGGCACCGACATCATGCTGGGCGGCAACGCCGAATATCTGGCCCGGGCCGATCTGGTCAAGGCCGGCTACGCCGAGGACGTCATCGTGGACGCCACCGGCTACGCCGAGACCGACAACCAGGAGATCCTGGACGCCCGGAAGCTCTTTGCCGAGCGAATGGCCTTCCACAAGGCCCAGATCGCGGACGAGGCGGAAAAGGTCCGCGCCGCCGGCGGCCTCTTCATCATCGGCACGGAGCGGCACGAGTCCCGCCGGATCGACAACCAGCTCCGGGGCCGCGCCGGCCGCCAGGGCGACCCCGGCGAGACCCGGTTCTACATCTCCCTGGAGGACGACCTCATGCGTCTTTTCGGCGGAGACCGCATCACCAACATGATGGAGAGCTTCAAGCTGGACGAGGACACCCCCATCGAAAACCGGGTGCTGACCCGGGCCATCGAAAACGCCCAGACCACCGTGGAGTCCCGGAACTTCCAGTCCCGCAAGTCCGTGCTGGAATACGACGACGTGATGAACAAGCAGCGGGAGATCATCTATGCCCAGCGCCGCCAGGTGCTGGACGGCATGGACATCAAGGACACCGTGCTGAACATGATGCACACCTCCATCCGCAACCACGTGGCCCTGGCCTTCGGGGAGACCGCCTCTCTGGACGCCCCCTCCTACCGGGAGATGCTGCGGGGGCTGGAGGGCACCTATTTTGCCCCCGGCGCCGTGAAGCTCGCCGAGAGTGACATTCCCGCCCAGACCCAGGAGGAGCTGGACGAGCGGTTCATCGCCGCCGCTGAGGCCACCTACGAGGCCAAGGAGCGGGAGATCACGCCCCCCGTCATGCGGGAGCTGGAGCGGGTCATCATGCTGCGGGTGGTGGACGAGTACTGGATGGACCACATCGACGCCATGGACGATCTCAAGCAGGGCATCCGCCTCCAGGCCTACGGCAACAATGACCCGGTGGACGTCTATAAGCGGGAGTCCCTGGATATGTTTGAGGAGATGGTCTCCGCCATTCAGGACGAGACCGTTCGTCGGCTGTACTCCGTCCGGTTGAAGAAGGACGAGGAGGTCAAGCGGGAACGGGTGGCCAAGGGCATGGTGGAAAACGTGGGCGGCGACGGCACCGCCCCCAAGAAGCAGCCCAAAAAGGTGGTCAAGATCGGCCGCAACGACCCCTGCCCCTGCGGCAGCGGGCTGAAGTGGAAAAAGTGCACCTGCCCGGAGTATCACAAAAACTGACGTGAACGGCCGCGAGCTCCCCATCGTCTCCCCATCCGGCGCTGTCCGGCCGGGGTGGGGCTCGCGCTGCCGCGCATCATCCGCTGCGCCCTCTGTTCTCCCCGCGCAGAACAGAGGGCGCTTTTCCAAACGGAAAGGAGGCTTGTATGGCATTCCTCACCCATGAAGAGACCGGCCTGACGTACCTGACCTCCACGCTGCTGGAGGGGGTGCCCCACGGCTTTTCCACCCGCCTGGGCGGCGTCTCCCGCCCCCCGTGGGACAGCCTGAACCTGGGTCCCGGCCGGGGCGACGACCCCGCCGCCGTGGCGGAGAATCACCGCCGCTTCTGCGGCGCCATCGGCGTGGACGCGGAGCGGATCGTCCTCTCCAAGCAGGTCCACGAGACCACCGTCCGCCCCGTCACCGCCGGCGACGCCGGAAAGGGCCTTTGGCGCCAGCGGGACTACACCGCCGACGCCCTGGTGACGGACGAGCGGTCCCTTCCCCTGGCGGTCTTTTCCGCCGACTGCGGGATCATCCTGCTCCATGACCCGGTCAACGGCGCCGTGGGCGGCGTCCACGCCGGGTGGCGGGGCTGCGCCGCCGGGATCGTGGAAAAGGCCGTGAGGGAGCTTCACCGGCTCTACGGGGCCAGGGCCGCCGACCTGCGCGCCGCCATCGGCCCCTGCATCGGGCCTTGCTGCTTTGAGACGGACGGCGACGTGCCGGACGCCATGCGCTCAGCCCTGGGGGCGGAGGCGGAGCCCTATATCACCCGGCAGGGCGCCAAGTACCACGTGGACCTGGCGGGGCTGAACCGCCAGTGGCTCCTGCGCGCAGGCGTTTTGCCGGAGCACATCGACGTGTGCGGCCTCTGCACCGCCTGCCGCCCGGACCTCTTCTGGTCCCACCGGAAAATGGGCGAGCGGCGGGGCGTCCAGGCCGCCGTCATCGCCCGGGCGTGAGGCGCAGCATATGAGACGACGGATCTTTTGTCTGGCAGCGGCCGCGCTGCTGCTTTTGAGCGGCTGCCGTCCGGCGCCAGACACGCCGGAGGAGGAGGTCCCCCTCCCGTCGGAGGAGACGGAGATAGCGCCGGAGGAGGTCTCCCTCCTGCCGGAGCGGTTCTCCCTGCTCTATCAGCCGGACCAGCCTCTGGACCCCATCACCTGTCCGGACGGGATGCAGCAGACGGTGGCCTCCCTGATCTGTGAGGGGCTGTTCCGCCTGAACGGCGCTCTGGAGCCGGAGCCCTGTCTCTGTGAGCGGTACACGGCAGACGAGGCCCATCTCACCTATACCTTCACCCTGCGCGCCGGCGTGGTGTTTTCCGACGGCGCTCCCCTGACCGCCGCCGACGCCAAGGCCGCCCTGGAGCGGGCCCGAACCTCGGCGCGGTACGGGGCGCGGCTGCGAAACGTCGCCTCCCTCTCCGCCGCCGGGGATACGTTGACCGTCACCCTCTCCGCGCCGGACGGCCGCTTCCCCTCTCTTCTGGACATCCCCATCTCCCGCGCCGGCGAGGAGGCGAACATCCCCCTGGGCACCGGGCCCTATCTCTTCGCCCGGGAGGAGTCCGGCGCCTATCTGGTGGCCAGCGAGACCTGGCGCCAGAGCGGCGAGCGGCCGGTGGAGCGCATCTTTTTGGAGGAGGCCGCCGACGGCGACGCCGCCCTCTACCGCTTCACCTCCCGAGATGTGCAGCTCATCACGGCGGACCTGACCGGCGCCTCCCCCGTCAGCGTCACCGGCGACGTGCGCTATCAGGACGCGCCCACCACAGTGATGCAGTACCTGCTGTGCAACACCCGGCGGCAGCCTCTGGACAGCGCCTCCCTGCGCCGGGCTCTGGGCCTTGGCATCAACCGGGGGTATCTGGTCAGCGCCCTGCTCTCCGGCCATGGGGACAGCGCCTCCGCCCCGGTGTCGCCGGTGTCGGCCCTGTACCCCCGCCAGCTGGAGGAGTCCTATTCCGCCGCCGCCTTCTCCGCCGCCCTGGCGGAGTGCGGCTACGTTTCGGAGCGGACGCTGGCCCTGCTGGTGAACCGGGAGAACCCCTTCAAGGTCTCCGCCGCGGAGCATCTGGCCCGGACCTTCACCTCCGCCGGCGTCCCCACGGAGGCGGTGATCCTCCCCTGGGAGGAGTACACCGCGGCGCTGGAGGCGGGGAACTTCGACCTGTGCTACAGTGAGGTGAAGCTGGCCGCCAACTGGGACCTGAGCGCCCTCCTCTCCTCCGCCGGCACGCTGAACTACGGCGGGTGGGCGGACGAGGAGACCGACCGGCTCCTCTCCGCCTATGCCGCCGCCTCGGACCCCACCGGCGCCATGCAGGTCCTGTGCACCCATCTGCGCTCCTGCGCCCCCATCCTGCCCATCTGCTTCAAGCGTGTCTCCGTGCTGACGTGGCCGGACGTGGTGACGCTGTCCGCCCCCACGGCGGCGGAGCCCTTCTTCGATTTGAGCAATTGTGCCATCCGCCTGCGGGAGGGATGAGCGAAGCGGCCCCGCCGATCTCTCGGCGGGGCCGCGGTTTCAGTGGGATGACTGTTCCGCAAAATTGCTTTACGCCTTCGGCATCCCGTGGGAAATTCCATGTAAATCTGTCGGGCGCATACAACCCCGCCGGGACGCTGGATGCGTCCCGGCGGGGCGTTTCATATCGAACGGCGTTCCTCCTGCTGTGCTTTCCCCGCACCGTCAGTCTGGCGGCGGAGCGGGGGCGATCAGCGATAGCTTCTCCTGCCGGGAAAGGCGCTTGATGGCCGCCTCCCGCCGCAGCGCGGCGGAGCGGTCCTCCACCGCCTCCCGGTAGACCAGCTCCACCGGCAGATGACTGCGGGTGTACTTGGCCCCCCTGCCCCGCTGATGGGCCGCCAGGCGGCGGGCCACATCGTCGGTACAGCCGGTATACAGCGAGCCGTCCCCGCAGCGGAGGATATAGACGTACCAGCCCATGACCTGCCTCCCCTGATGTGGTATTTCGGTGGGAACGGGCCTTCCCATTGGCGCCGCTCCCCTTCCCGCCTGCCCCGGGCGATCCCTCCGGCGGCGGGTCTCCTCCTATGATACACCCGGGACCCGGGGCATCGTCAAAGCTTTTTTTCCCGCCTCTGCGCCGTTGGAGCCAAACACGCAAGAGTCCCGGTTGACATCCGCCCGGCGCAAAAGGCAAAGTTTTGCTTCGCGTCCAGCCGGGCGCCGCCTATGGAGCGGTGATCGCAACATCCGGAAATGCGGACGAGAGCACATCGACGATCGTGTCGGTGCCCGAGATCAGAAAATGCAGCGCATGCTCGGGAAACAGGCAGCTGCGCTCTCGATAGGCCTGTAAATACCGGGAGTCCGCGCTTACAAAAAACGTCCCCGCGTCCTGCCTGTTCGATACCCAACAGTCCTCCCGGTAGGTCTCATTGGAAACCTGAACGCCGATAAACGCATCCCAATGCAGCAAAAGCTTTTGCCCCTTCCACGCTTCCCTTCCCACCCCGTCGGGGATCAGGCAGACGCTGAGCCCATGCCGCAGCGTGACGTTCTCCACATCATAGGCAGGCGCCAGGTCCCCTGCCGGGGTCCATGTTTCAAACGTTCTTTCCATATCCGATGCTTCCTCCGTGGCCGCACTTGCCGCTGGGCGGTCTGCGGTCTTCTCATTGCGGCGGCCGGCATAGGGACTTCCCCGCCCCTCATAGAGTCTGGGGAGGAGGGATCTCATGCTGTCTGCCGCGCTGCTGCTTTTTGCCAATACGCTGCTGTTCTCCCTGCGCCTCTCCGGCGGAGGGTCGTTTCCCCGGCCCCTGAGCGCCGCCGAGGAGCGGGAATGGCTGGACCGCTACGCCCGGGGCGACCCGGAGGCCCGCAACGTGCTCATCGAGCACAATCTCCGCCTGGTGGCCCACATCATCAAAAAGTACTACACCCAAAGCGCCGACCAGGAGGACCTGATCTCCATCGGCACCATCGGCCTCATCAAGGGCATCTCCAGCTTCGACCCCGCCAAGGGGGCGCGGCTCGCCACCTATGCCGCCCGGTGCATCGAAAACGAGATTTTGATGTACTTTCGGGGGCAGAAAAAGCTCCAAGGGGAGGTCTCCCTCTCCGACTCCATCGACACGGACAAGGAAGGCAACGCCCTCCAGCTGATGGACGTGGTGGGGGTGGACGACACCATGCTGGAGGACCTGCACGACCGGGACAGCGCCCTGCTGGTGCGCCGGCTGGTGCGGGAGTGTCTGCCCGCCCGGGAGGCGGAGATCATCCGCCTGCGCTACGGCCTTGGCGGCACGGTGCCCCTGACCCAGCGGGAGGTGGCTGCCGCCTTCGGCATCTCCCGCAGGTATGTGTCCCGCATTGATAAGCGGGCGCTGGAGACGCTGCGCACAGAGCTGGAGCGGCCGGGGCGGCGGGCAATGGGCGGCAAAATGAGTCCCGGGCGGCGGTGAGCGCCGCTCGGGACCACTGCTCTCGTCTATCCTCAGTAGCGCCGCACCACCGCCGCCACCTTGCCCAGGATCTGAGCATAGGTGCCGTCGATGGGGGAATAGGCGTCGTTTTCCGGCAGCAGCCAGATGTGGCCGTTCTGCCGGGAAAAGCGCTTCACCGTGGCCTCGTCCTCGATCATGGCCACCACGATCTCGCCCTGATTTGCCGTCTGCTGGCGCCGCACCACCACCAAGTCTCCCGGCAGGATGCCGGCGTTCAGCATGGACTCTCCCCGGACCCGCAGGGCAAAATACTCGTCCTGCCGGCCGCCGGTATCAAAGGTCAGATACTCCTCGATGCACTCCTGGGCCAGGATGGGGCTGCCCGCCGCCACATTGCCCACCACGGGGACCCGGTCCTCCGGCACCGGAGGCTCCGTCAGCGTGATGGCTCGACCCTTGCCCGCGCCCTTTTCGATGACACCGGCCTCCTCCAGGTGCTTGAGGTGGAAATGCACTGTGGATGGGGACTTGAGCCCCACGGCCTCCCCGATCTCCCGCACGGAGGGAGGGTATCCCTGCTCCCGGATGCAGGAGGCAATGTAGGTGTAGATCCGCTGCTGCATATTGGAAAGCTCCGCCATGTGAAATCTCCCTCCTGCGGCGTCCGGCCGGGGCCGCGCCGCCGTATCCGGCCCCGGGCTTGGCCATGGGCCGTGCCCCTTTTTTGCTATGATACCACGGCTTGCGGGAAAATGCAAACATTTGTTCCATTTTTTCAAAAAATTTTTCCCGACGCCGTGTCCCCTTTCTCCGTTTTTTTGGCAGTTCCCCCTTGAAAACGGGACAAGAGTGTGGTAAGATACAAGTCTGTAATGTGACGATTCATGCGCTGGCATGAGGATGTATTGGGAGGTTTTTCCATTATGAAACTGTTCATCACCATTTTGCAGCTGCTCTGCGGCCTGGCCATCATCGGCGCCGTGCTGCTCCAGTCCGGCAAGAGCGCCGGCCTCTCCGGCGCCATCGGCGGCGTGGCCGACTCCTTCCTGGCCAAGAACAAGGCCCGGACGCTGGACGCCAAGCTTGCCCGGGCCACCAAGTGGATCGGCGCCGTGTTCCTGGTGCTGACGCTGATCTTGCTGATCCTGAAATGAGCGGAGGGGACTTCCCTTCCAAAAACCGGCACGGCCCAAAAGGCCGTGCCGGTTCTCGTTTTTGTACTTCCGGGGAGACGGCTTTGCGCTTTTGGGCAAACGGCACCTTGCGCAGGAAAGCCGGCCTGCGCCCCCAAGAACGATCGTTGTCGGCGGGGCCTTTTTGCCGCCAGCCCGCTCCGCCTTACGGCTCCTCCGGTGCAAAGAGGCACTGGGCCGTGAAGCAGCTGCCCCGGGGGCCAATGCCCTCCATCCGGTAGGTGTCCCCCTCCCGGAAGCCCTCCAGATGGAGCTCCTCCCCCAGTGTTGCCTCCCGGTTGTAGTCCAGGAAGAACTCCCGAGGGGAGCGCTCCTGCAGATCTGGCGGCAGATAGTCCCAGAAGATGTCGCCGTAGTTGCCGCTGAACAGGTGGCCGTTTCCGTCCAGGTCCGACCAGACTACCCGCCGCTCCCCCAGGGGCTCCGCCCCCTCCCGGGGCATGCGGACCCGCTGGGTCTCCGGGCAGTCGATGGACTTGGGGCAAGTGTAGATGGGCTTTGCGGTGAAGGCGCCGGGGCGCATGATCTTCCGGGTCACCGGGTCCACCAGGACCCAGTCGCTCCGGGCGCTGACGCACAGCCCCTCGGCCCGGTCCGCCATTTCAAAGACCCGCTGCAGATTGGGGCCCCGGGTGCCGTTTTCCCAGGTGGAGATGGTCAGCACATCCCCCGCCCGGGGCCGCCGGTGGATGCGCAGCGCCACCCGGGATAGGAGGAACACCTCCCGCCGCTCCAGCAGATACTCGTGGGTCAAGCCCCGGGCGTCATAATCGTACCCGGCGAAGACGGCCATCTTGCTCAGCAGCGCCGCCACGCGGACCTGCTGGGTGCGGTCGCAGTCCCAAAAATTCAACTCCTCCTGGCGGGAGTAGCCGTTTTCCATCAGCTCCTGGTGAAAATCTTCCATCGATGACGCTCCATTCCTGCCGCCTCCCGGGGCAAAAAGCAGGGGCGGTCTCCAAAGGCGGCGGAGGGAGGTCCCGACCCCGGACCGCCCACGCGGCGCGAGGCCCTGCATCGCCGCGCATCGGGCGGCGGCGCTGTTTTGCTCGTATTTTTGTGTGTCTTTTGTCCAGTTTACCACCTTTTCCCCAGTTTCACAAGGGCAGCGGTTGACTTTTTCTCTCCCTGTGCTATGATGGAATCGATTTAAATGCAAAGGAGCGCCTGTTTATGGAACGCACGATCATCGCAACGCCCAACGCCCCCGGCGCCATCGGCCCCTACTCCCAGGGGTACACCGCCGGTGATCTGGTCTTCACCTCCGGGCAGATCCCCGTGGACCCCGCCACCGGCGCCGTGCCGGAGGGCATCACCGCCCAGGCGGAGCAGAGCTGCCGCAACGTGCTCGCCGTGCTCGCCGCCGCCGGCGCCGCGCCGGAGCAGGTCATCAAGACCACCTGCTTTTTGGCGGACATGGCGGACTTCGCCGCCTTCAACGAGGTGTACGCCCGCCACTTCCCCTCCAAGCCCGCCCGCAGCTGCGTGGCGGTGCGGTCCCTGCCCAAGGGCGTTTTGTGTGAGATCGAGGCCATTGCCGCCCGGTGAGCGGCTGTGCCGGAGGAGCGGCGCTCCTCCGGCTGTTCTTTTGCGGCGGCCCTTCCCATCCGCCGCTTTTCTTTTTTTGCCGCGGAAAAGCCGCATAGAGCCTCCCCGCGGGGCGCATACTACCGTTGGCTCCAAGGCCAAATCTTTTTCACGCGGGAGGTTCCTCACTATGATGAAGAACGACAGCGCCTGTACCCCCAATCAGAGCATCAAATGCACCGTGACCAACTGTGCCCATCACTGCCAGGACGTACAGTATTGCGCCCTGGGCGAGATCCAGGTGGGCACCCACGAGACCAACCCCACCATGGTGGAGTGCACGGACTGCCAGAGCTTCCAGATGAAATGACCGGCCGGCCCGGGCCATCGGGTCCGGGCGCCGGTACATCAAAGGAGGTGACGGCATGAACGTGCGCACGCGCATGGTCCTCGCCGGCGCCGCGGCGGGCCTTGCGGGCGGCCTCTTCGGCGGCGGAGGCGGCATGGTGTTTCTGCCCCTGGCATCAGGGGTCCTGCCCGCCCGGAAGCTCTACGCCACCTGCGTGGGCGTCATTCTCCCGGCCTGCGCCGTGTCCGCCGGGGTCTACGCTCTGAAGGGCGGGCTGGACATCGCGGCAGCTCTCCCCTATCTTGCGGGGGGCTTTGCCGGGGGGATCGTGGGCGGACGGCTGTACGGCCGCCTCCCCACGGGGCTTTTGCGGCATCTCTTCGCCGCCTTTTTGCTCTACGCCGGGGTGCGGTACCTCCTGTGAGGGCGCTGCTTCCCCTTTTGTGCGGCTTTGGCTGCGGCATCCTCTCCGCCTGGGGGGTAGGCGGCGGGACGCTGCTGCTGGTGGTGATGACGCTGCTTTTGGGCGTGGAGCAGCGCACAGCCCAGGGCATCAACCTGCTGTTTTTCCTGCCCACTGCTGCCTCCGCCCTGTGGTGCCACTGGCGCCAGGGCAAGCTGGAGCCCGCCGCTCTCCGGGCAGCGGCGCCGGCGGCCGCGCTGGCCGCCCTTCTGGGAGCCTGGATCGCCGCCAACGTGGATACCGCCCTGCTGCGCCGTCCCTTCGGCGTCTATTTGCTGCTCTCCGCCGGCATGCTGCTGCGAAGGAAGGGGAAAACTCCGCCGTCCCCACCCGGAGAAACGTGAAAACAGGACCTCTGAGGAAGATCCCCAGAGGTCCTTGTTTCATGCAGGCCAGCGTATTACGAGCGCGCCGTCTCCTCCGTGGGAAAGCGCAGCGTCACCGTCAGCTCCCGGCCCTGGCGCCAGAGAGTCAGGGTCATGGTGTCCCCGGCGTAGTGCCGGCCCCGGACCCGAAGCAGCTCCCGGCTGGAGGTGATGGGCTGGCCGTCCGCTCCCACGATGTAGTCCCCCTGGCGGACGCCGGCCTGGTCCGCCGGGGACCCCTCCGTGACCGACAGGACCCGGATGCCCAGAAGGCCCGAGCGGACCTCCGTGCCGTCCCGGTCCACGGAGACGCCCAGCGTGGGCTCCGGCTGGAGGGCGCCGTAGGTCAAAAGGTCGTTCACGATCCGCTCCATGGAGGCGGAGGGGATGGCAAAGCCCAGGCCCTCGATGGTGGAGTAGCGGGAGCTCATTTTGATGACGTTGATGCCCACCACCTGGCCGTACTCATTGATGAGGGGGCCGCCGGAGTTGCCGGAGTTCAGCGCCGCATTGGTCTGGATCAGGGTGCGAACGGCGCCGTCCACCTCCACGTCCCGGTTGATGGCGGAGACGATGCCGTCCGTCAGCGTGCCCCGCAGCTCATAGCCCAAGGGGTTGCCGATGGCGTACACCTTGTCTCCCACCGTCAGATCGTCGGAGTCCGCAAAGGCGGCAGTGGGCAGGAGACCGTCCCCCTCCAGCCGCAGCACCGCCAGGTCATTTTCCGCGTCTCCCGCCACGAACCGGGCCGGATACATGGCCCCCGTGTCCAGCACGGCAGCGCAGTCCGCGCCCCCGGCTACCACGTGGTAGTTGGTCACGAAATACCCGTCCGCCGAGAAGATCACCCCGGTGCCCACGGAGGCGGAGCCGTCTCCCAGGTCCACCAGCACCGTCACCACCGCTGGGTTCACCAGGCGATAGACCTCCTGGGCGGTGAGGACCCGGCCCCGGACGCTGCGCACCTCCAGCGCGGCGCCCTGCCCCACCGGATAGGTGGGAATGGTGATCTCCCCATAGGGCTCATCCGGGTCATAGTAATCGTATTCGTCGTCGTAGTACCAGTACCAGTCGTCCTCCGACCAGCGGGGGCGGCGGAACAGGCCTGACACCAGCTGGGCGCCGATGGCCAGCACCACCATCACGGCAACACATCCCAAAAAGACGCGGAATCCCCGGCGGCTGTGTTTTTTGCCGCCGGCTGTCCGCACCGGGACGGGCTGCGCCGTTTCCTCCTCTGCCCGACCGGGCAGGGGGCGGCAATACGTCTCCACCACCTCGGTGGGGCCCTTGGCCCGATAGACCTCTATGATCTCGCCGGGGAGATGCCCGGTGCCGTCATACTCTTCCATAGTACCTCATTCCATGGTCAGCGAGAAGGTGAAGGACGTGACGCCGTTTTCACTGGTCACTTGGATCTTCTCCTTATGCTGCTCCAAAATCGTTTTGACGATGTACAGCCCCAGTCCCACGCCGTCCTTGTCCTCGCTGCGGGACTTGTCGCTCTTGTGGAACCGCTCGAAGAGGAGGGGCAGCTCCTCCGGCGGGATGGTGTCTCCCAAATTACGGACGGTGACGCGGGCCTTTCCGTCCCGGGCGGCGACGCCGAAATACAGCGTGGAGCCCTGGCGGGCGAACTTGGTGGCGTTTTCCAGCAGGTTGTAGAGCACCTGGGTGATCATGTCCTTGTCCCCCAGCACCAGGATGGGCGCGTCGGGAATGTCGGCATCCACGTCCAGCTGCCGGTCCGTGATCTTCTGCTCCATGGAGATCAGCACCCGGCGCATGCTCTCGCACAGGTCAAAGTGGACGCCGGCGCGCAGGGGGTCGATGACCTGGATCTGGCTCACGTCCAGCATCCGGCGGACCATGCGGCTGAGGCGGCGGCTCTCATCGGAGATGATCTGCAGATACTTTCGCTCGTTCTCCGGGGGGATGGTGCCGTCCAGGATGCCGTCGGTATAGCCGGCGATGGTGGTCAGCGGGGTCTTGAGGTCGTGGGACACGTTGGAGATGAACTCCCGCCGCTGGCGCTCCGTCTGCTGCAGCGACTCCGCCATCTGGTTGAAGGAGGCGGCAAGCTCGCCCAGCTCGTCGTCCAGTCCCTCCTCGTTCATGCGGATGTCAAAATCCCCCTGGGCATACTGGCGGGTGGCCCCCGCCATCTCCCGGATGGGCTTGATGAGCTGCATGGTGGTGACGGAGGCCGCCGCGAAGGCGATCATCAGCACCACGAAGGCCGTCATGAAGAACAGGCCCGTCAGCCCCTGCCACATGGCGTCCAGCGATCCACTGTCCGCCACGGCAAAGACCTCCCCCGCCGTCTCCCCCGTCTCGGGGTTCACGGCGGGCACGCCCACGATGAAGCGGCTGGCCTCGTACAGTCCGCCCAGGGTGCCCCGCTGAGAGGCAGAGCCCCCCGCCATGATCCGCGCCGTCATCTCCTCCGGCATGGTCACGGACAGGCCGGAGAGGGCCGTGTCGGTGGAGAGGAGGACATGGCCCTCCGTGTCGCACACCAGGAACTGCACGTCGGACACGGCGGCGGCAAAGGCCGCCAGGCGCTGGAAGTCCGGGTCGCTGCGCAGCTCCTCGATGGAGAGGAAGCGGCCGTTTTCCAGATAGCTGACGGAAAGGCGGCTCATGGTCTGGGCCCGGGTCTCGATCTCCTCATACTTCTGGCCGCGGGCGTACTGGTAGCTGAGAGAGAAGAAGGCCGTTCCCAGCAGGGCCAGCGTCAAGACCACCATGCCCACCGTGACGGAAAGCTGCCGCCAGTAAAGGCCCCGGAACCGATTTTGAAGCCGCGTCATCCTTCCGCCTTCTCCGGCCGGGCGCCGGCAAGCTCAAACTTGTATCCCACGCCCCAGACCGTTTTCAGCGCCCACTGGTCGGAGACGTTTTCCACCTTCTCCCGCAGGCGCTTGATGTGCACGTCCACCGTCCGGCTGTCGCCGAAATAGTCGAAGCCCCACACCTCGTCCAGCAGCTGGTTGCGGGTGTAGACCCGGTTGGGCGTGGCCGCCAGGTGGTAGAGGAGCTCCAGCTCCTTGGGAGGCGTGTCGATCTTCTTCCCGTCCACGATCAGCTCATAGGAGTCCAGGTCGATGACGAGCCTGTCAAAGGTCAGGCGCTTGCTGGTGTCGTTGGGGATCTCTGTGCGCCGCAGCACCGCGTTGATGCGGGCGATGAGCTCCTTCATCTCAAAGGGCTTGACGATGTAGTCATCCGCCCCCATCTCCAGGCCCTGGATGCGGTCAAACACCTCGCTCTTGGCGGTGAGCATGATGATGGGGACCTTGGAGGTCTCCCGGATCTTGGCGCACACGGCCCAGCCGTCCATCACGGGCAGCATGATGTCCAGCAGGATCAGATCCGGCGCCTTGCTTTGAAACTCCTCGATGGCCTTTCCGCCGTCAGCGGCGATGCGGACATCGAACCCCTCCTTCACAAGGTACATTTGGATCAGGTCGGAGATATTGTGATCGTCCTCGACCACCAGGATATTGCGGCCCATGGAAGTCCCTCCCGTTTTTTGCGGTCTCCCCTGCCGCAGCGGCAGGGAACGGCCGGTTTTCTTGCTGTTTCATTTGCCGGCGCTCTGAGAAAGCCTCAGCGCTATGCCGTTTCCGTCAGGGCGAGGCACTGGCCATCCGCCGTCTCCGCGGCGGCCAAAAACGCCTGCAGTCCCCCCGCCGTCACGGCGGTGCCCAGCCACACGGTCACGTCTCCCCGGCGCTGGGAAAGCTGGGTCAAAAGCGCCTCCGCCTGGGCGGAGCTGCGCAGCGACGCATTGGAGCGGTCCAGCTCCGGCCGGAAGCAGCAGTACCCCGCCTCCTGGGCGGCCTCCCACTCCAGCTCGTCCGCCCCCGGCAGCAGCGCCAGCCGCGTGCGGAA
>JAFUGI010000014.1 GCA_017469475.1 Oscillibacter sp.
CATGCCGGGCCGCCCGCCCGGGGCGCGCTTCACGTTTTTCACCGGTGTGTAGTCCACCGGCACGTTGCCGCTCTCCCGGGCCTGAGAGTGATAGGCCGCGATCTGGGCGGCCTCGGCGATGTCGTCCTCCGAGGGAGTCTGCCCCTCTGTACACAAGATCACGTGGGAGCCGTGGATCTTCTGGGTGTGGAGCCACAGGTCCCGGTGGTCCGCCTGCTTCAATGTCAAAAGGTCGTTTTGCCGGTTGTTCCGGCCCACCAGCACCCGGAAGCCGCCGCTGGTTCGAAAGGCCAACGGTCGGGCAGGGCGGCGCTGCTCCTTCTTCTCCCGGCCCTGGCGGCGGAGAAAGCCGTTTTCCCGCAGCTCCTGGCGGATGTCCAGAAAGTCCTGCTCCGTCTCCGCCCGGCCCAACTCCTCCAACACGCTCTCAAGATAGGAGAGGTCCTGCCGGGCAATGTCCATCTGCTCCCGAAGGTACTTCTCCGCCGTTTTGGCCTTGGTGTATCGCTTGTAGTATTTGGCGGCGTTTTGCTGGGGCGTCAGCAGGGGGTCCAGGGCCACCGTGGCCATCTCCCCCGGCTGGCCGTAAAAGTTCTCGCACACCAGCTTGGACTGCCCTCTCTCCATGCGGTAGAGATTGGCGGTGATGAGGTCCCCGCAGATGCGAAGGGCGTCCCGGTCCTGGGTGGCGACGTAGTCCTTTTCCTGGACCGCCAGCTTCCGCCGCAGGCGGTCCCGGGCGGTGGCAGCGGTGCGCAGCAGGTCCGCCCCCCGCTGGCGGGACCGCTCCTGCCGCTCCCGGGCGTCATAAAACGCGTCCAACAGCTGGGAGAAGGTTGGGTATCGCTCCGCCTCCGCCGCAGGGCCGTACTGCAAAATGGGATACCAGCTGAACTCAAAGGGCTGTCCCTCCCGCTTGAGAAGGATGGGCGTGAAGCGCCCCTCCCGGATGGTCCCGATCAACTCCTGCAGCGCGCTCCAAAGGCGGTCGGCCCCGTCCGGCAGGCGCCCATCGGTCTCGCCGCAGGCGCGGAAGGCCAGTTCCCGGGCAAGCAGGGGCGAGACGCCGAAGTAGCTGTCCAGCAAAAAGGCGTCCAGTTGCCGTCCCTGACCGGAATGATCCAGCTTTTCCCGGAAGCCCTCCTCCGTCTCCTCCGTCACCGGAAGCCGCCCGGTGGAGTCCGGCGGAAGGTAAAAGAGTCCCGGCAGCACCTGCCGCTTGGCGGACATCTCCGCGTCCACCCGGCGCATACAGTCGATGATGCGGCCCTCCTCGTCCAGCAGGATCAGGTTGGACCGGCGGCCCATGGCCTCCAGCACCAGGCTCCGCCGGCCGGGGCGGCCGAAATCGTCCGCCACATCCAGGTCGATGCGCACCAGACGCTCCAGCTCCGGCTGCTCGATGGCGGCGATCCGCCCGCCGGAGAGATGCTTGCGCAACAGCATGCAGAACATGGGCGGCTCCGCCGGGTTGTCCCGGACCAGCTCCGTCAGCTGGAGGCGGGGGGCGTTGGCCCCGGCGTTCAGCAGCAGCCGCCGGCTGCCCCGCAGCAGCAAAATGACCTGATCCCGGGCAGGCTGCTGCACCTTGTCGATCCGAAGCCCCAGGAGCTGGGGCCGCAATTCCTCCACCACTGCCTGCAGGCAGACCGCATCCAAAGGCATCAGTTCCTTCCCTCCATCATGGCGCAGAACAGGGCGTTGATCCGCTCCTGTCGGCCCTTGAGATACAGCCAGCCGAACAGGGCCTCCAGGGCTGTGGCCTCGCCGTACTGGGCGCGGCTGGCGTGGTTGGGGATGGTGTGGACATGGGCGTTGCGGCCCCGGCGGAACACGTCGCTCTCCTCCTCCGTCAAAAGCGGGAGGATGCGCTCCGCCCGTTCCGCCTGAGCCTCAGCGCACACCAGGCGGATGGTGGCCTGATGGAGCCCCCGTCCGGTGGCCTTTCCGTGGGCGCACAGCCAGGTGCGTACCAGCAGCTCATACACGGCGTCTCCCATGTGGGCAAGACCGATGGAGCTGATGGCGCGCAGGCGGTCATCCGCCAAAGCGGGCGAGAAATAGTTTTCCATAGGGTCCAGGCTCCTTCGTCTTCGTTCGTTCCCCGAAATACGCCGTGCCCAGCTGGGGACGGCGGCGTTTGCGGTGAGTATACCGCATGGTTTCCGGGTGCGCGGCACCTGGCGGCGCGGCTTGCCGCATGGTTTGCGTTTATGATACCACAAGTTTTCCCGCCTGTCACCCCCTGACGATCAGAGAAAAGCCCCGGGCTTATGGCCCGGGGCTTTTTGCGCGGTAAGGCTCAGCAGCCGCAGTTGTTGCAGCCGCAGTCGCTATTGTTGTTGCCGCAGCCGCAGTTGCTGCCACAGCAGCTCCAAAGAACGATCAGCAGGATGATGATCCACCAGCAGTTGTTGCCGCCAAAACCGTTATTGCACATAATTGGGAACCTCCCTGTGAGATGTAGACCGTGGGAAGCGGTCTCAACTCATCTTATGCGCACGCCGGAAAGCGGTTCCAAAAATTTCAGAAGCGGGACCCGACCTCCGCAGCCTGGGCGCTGCGCCACTCCTGGCGGGTGAAGACGCCCTTGTTCTGCACCACATCGGCCAAGGTCTCGCCGCTGCCGGAGAGAGGGGCCTCCAGCGCGTAGTAGGAAAGATACACCAGCTCCGCACGCAAAAACCGCTCCCGCTGGAGCATGGAGACCTCTCCGTCCGTCAGGATGCCGGCCGCCAAAGCCCGATCCAGGGCGGTAGAAATGCTATTCTCCCCTGCCACGCTGTAACCCATGGCCCGGAGCAGAAACTCCGTGTACTGGTAAGCGTTGACCGCTTGGGAAGGGCGAAACTCCGTGGCGGTATAGCCATTGGTATAGCCCTTGCTGTAAGCGTAGCCCACGTATTTCTCCGACTGGGAGCCCACGGCCACATCCCGGAAGGGGATGGTCCCGCTCCAGGCCAGGGCCTCCTCCTCCTCCCCCAAGACGCGGATGAACATGATGAGAGCCTGGATGCGGTTGGGCGGATTCTCCAAATCAAAGCCCTGACCGTACCCGCTGCCGCTGCCCCGGAAAAGGTGCAGCGTTTTCAGCGCCGCGGCAATGGCGTTGTAATCCGTCGTGTTGGAATAGGAAAAGCTGCCGCCGCCCTGATGGTCCAGCACCGCCGTTTTGGAGGTGATGGAAAACACGGCGGTGGTATCCTCCGCCACCAGATACCGGTGGCGCACGGTCATGGCGGTGCCGGGCGCCGCCACGGTACCGGCCGTCACGTCCACCACGGTGCCGGAGGTCACCTGCCCCTCTCCCGCCAGCAGCAAAACGCCGGTGCCGGTGGTGCCGGTGAGAGTGTCGCCCCGCTTGAGGCGGCTCTCCTGCCAGGTGCCGGAGGTGGAGACAGCAACGGTCCCGGAGCGCAGCGCATCGTCCGACGTGTCCAGCCGCGCCTCCACGGCCCGGTCCACCGTGTCGGAGAAGGTGCCCTCCAGATAGGAAAGAGATGCCAGCGGATCGTCCGCTCCGCCGGCGGCCAGGGCCCACAGGGCCGCAGCCAGCAGAGCAAGCACCGGAAGCAGGATCGCAAGAGTCTTTTTCATAAGGGGTCCTTTCGTTGATCCGGCGCAGGCCGGGACGGCTCACCGGTTGGCAATGCGATAGCTGAGAGTCAGGAGACTGTCCGCAAAGTGGATGTTCTCAAACTTCACGTCCGGGTCGGAGCTGCTCAGTTCCATGTTGGTGAAGTTCCAAAAGCCCCGCACGCCCAGGGCCACCAGCCGGTCCGCCGTATCCTGGGCAACAGACTGGGGGATGGTCAGCACCACCACGTCCACCCGGTTCTGCTGGAGATAGGTGTCCAGGTCCTGGGCGGAATAGACCGGGATACCGTTGACCGTGGTGCCGATGACGGCCTCCGACACATCGAAGGCGGCGTTCACCGTGAAGCCGGTCTGGGGGAAGGGGAAGTTTTGCAGCAGGGCATGGCCCAGGTGGCCCACTCCCACCATGATGAGATGGTGGTCCTGGTCCACGCCCAGGATGTGGCCGATCTCGGAGCGCAACTCCTCCACATTGTACCCATACCCCTGCTGGCCAAACTCTCCAAAGCAGCTGAAATCCTGCCGGATCTGGGAGGCGGTGATGCCCATTTCATTTCCAAGGGAGTGGGACGAGATGCGCACGATGCCTCTGGCGCAAAGGTCGGTCAGCTGACGGTAATACCGGGGCAGACGCCGGATGACGGCGTCGGAAATATTTTCTTTCTTCAAGACAGTTCCTCCCATCAGGCGCTTCTTGTTAAATAATTTGCAATTAGTATACTCCCTTTTTCGTAAGTTGTCAATTTTTTTAACAATCTTCTTCTGTAAGGGCTTCAAAGCAGCCGCTCTCCCCCGCTCCTCCCGGTCCGGGAGATGCCGGACGGTCCGTCTCTGCCGCGCCGCAGAATGCAAAAGCGGACATGGCGCTTTTGCTCCATGTCCGCGGATCACTTGTTTTACCGCCTCAAAGAGGGGCGCTGATGTCCCGGGTGGCGTAGGCGTTGAGCTCCATGCCGGCGGTGTGGCCCGCCAGATACTCATAGTACCCCTGGGCGCCGATCATGGCCCCGTTGTCCCCGCACAGCTTCATGGGCGGGAGGTACAGCCGGCAGCCCTGCACGTCGCAGGCGCGCTGCAGATCGGCGCGGATGACGGAGTTGGCCGCCACGCCGCCGGCGGCGCAGATGACCGTTCTCCCCCGCATACGGGCCGCCTCCATGACCCGGGGCACCAGCATATCGCTAACGGCTTGGGCAAAGTCCCGGGCCAGGGCGGCACGGTCCAGCTCCTCCCCCACCTGCTGGGCATGGTGAGCCAGGTTCACCACCGCCGTTTTGAGGCCGGAAAAGCTCATGTCCAGCGGCGCCCCGTCCACCTGGGTGTGGGGCAGGGAGTAAACGCCGCCCCGGGAGGTTCGGGCCAGGTCGTCCATGGGCTTGCCGCCGGGATAGGGCAAGCCCAGCACCCGGGCCGCCTTGTCAAAGCACTCCCCCGCCGCGTCGTCCCGGGTGGCGCCCAGGATCTCCATATCCGTGTAGTCCCGCACATCCACGATCAGCGTGTTGCCGCCGGAGATGGCCAGGGCCAGGAAGGGCGGCTCCAGCTCCGGAAAGGCCAGGTAATTGGCGGCGATGTGGCCCCGGATGTGGTGGACCGGGATCAGCGGCACCCCCAGGGCCAGGGCCATGGACTTGGCGAAGCTCAGCCCCACCAGCACCGCGCCGATGAGCCCTGGCGCATAGGTCACGGCTACGGCGTCGATGTCCCGGCGGGCGCACCCCGCCTCCCGGAGGGCCTGCTCCGTCAGGGCGGCGATGGCCTCCACATGCTTGCGGGAGGCGATCTCCGGCACCACGCCGCCGTACAGGGCATGGTCCGCCGCCTGAGAGGCGATGGCGTCGGCGAGGACGCGCCGTCCGTCCTCCACCACGGCAACGGCGGTTTCGTCGCAGGAGGATTCAAAGGCCAGGATTTTCATAGGACTCCTTCTTTTCTCACGCCTCCCAGGGGACCACCGGCGCGGCCGGCGCCTGCGGGCCCCGGGGGATGCGCACGTATTTGGAAAATTTCTCCGAGGCAAAGCTGTCCCGATAGATGAAGCGGTGCTGGGCGGAGAGGACGCTGTCCTCCACCGCCCCATCCGCCCAGTAGAGCGTACAGTAGTGGACGCCGAAAAGCTCCGTGTCGTAGCCCGCCAGGCGGGCGCCGTTGCGGCTGTAAAAGCCCAGCCGCCGCTTTGCCATGGCCGGGTCCGGCGCGTGAAGGGGGGACTCGCTCTCGCAGAGGATGACGGTCCCCGGGAGCTTGGCGCGCATCATGCGCAGCATGGCGGCACCAAAGCCGTCGTTCCGCCACCCCGGGGTGACGCACAGGTAGTCCAAAAGGGCCCAGCCCGGCTCCCCCAGCCACAAAAAGCACTCTCCGATGGGGCCGGACTCACCCTCATAAAAGCACCAGGGAAGATACCGGCCCTGCCGCCACATCTCCATGATGTGGGAGAGGGGCTTGAGCTCCTGGGGCGGAAAGGACGCCGTCAGATCCTCCCGATAGGCCGCCTCCAGCTCCGCCTCCGTGGGAAGCTTCAGCTGCGCGGCGCTATTCCCTCTCTCCATCTCCATAGGTAAACTCCCTTGTCATGATGAGCGCGTCCTCCTTGGGATGCTCGTAATAATTTTTGCGTCGGCCCACGCTGCGAAAGCCCCGGCTTCCATACAGGGCGATGGCGTCATAGTTGGAGGCGCGGACCTCCAGCGTCAAAAAGGCCAGGCGATTGCCCTGGGCAAAGTCCAGAAAGACCTGGAGGAGCTTTCCCGCTACGCCCCGGCGGCGGCAGTCCGGCCGGACAGCCACATTGGTGATATACCCCTCGTCCAGCACCACCTGGAGTCCGGCATAGCCGGCCACCCGTCCCTCATCGTCCAGGGCCACCAGAAAGGCGGAGAGGGCGTTGTCCAGCTCCTCTGCCAGCATCTTTCGGGACCAGGGCATGGAAAAACAAATCCGCTCCAGCTCCGCCACCTCGTCCAGATGGTCGGCCGTCATGGGCAGGATGCGCACATGCAGCTTCTCTTCCATCGCTCACACTCCTTCTCCCGCCGGGCGGGATCGTCTCTCTTCACCGCCGACAGTGGGCACCGCCTGCCCGTCGGCACGCGTTTGAAATCAGCCCTTGGCCGCCAGCCAGTTCTTTCCGAAGTGGGCCTCTGCCGTCAGCGGGACGGAGAGGGTTACCACCCGCTCCATCTCCTCCGTCAAAATGGCGGCCACCCGCTCCGCAAGCGCCTCCGGACACTCCACGATCAGCTCGTCGTGGACCTGGAGGACCAGGCGGGCCTCCGGCGTCTGCTCCCGCAGCCGCTTCCATACGGCCACCATGGCCAGCTTCATCACGTCCGCCGCCGTGCCCTGGATGGGCATGTTCAGCGCCACCCGCTCTCCGAAGGAGCGGAGGTTGAAGTTGGAAGACTTGAGCTCGGGAAGGTCCCGCCTCCGGTGGAACAGGGTCTCCACGAAGCCCGTCTCCCGGGCCTTTTCCACCACCGTGTCCATATACCGGCGCACGCCGGGGAAGGTAGCGAAATACGCCTCCATATACGCCTTGGCGTCCGCAACGCTCACGCCGATGTCCTGTGAGAGGGAGAAGGCGGAAATGCCGTACACGATGCCGAAGTTCACCGCCTTGGCGCGGCGGCGCATCTCATGGGTGACCTGCTCCGGCGGTACCCGGAACACCTGGGCCGCCGTGGCCGTGTGGATGTCCGCCCCCTGGCGGAAGGCGCTTTGCATGGCCTCGTCGCCGGAGATATGGGCCAGCAGCCGCAGCTCGATCTGGGAGTAGTCCGCGTCCACCAGGACGCTCCCCTCCTCCGGCACGAACATCCTGCGGATCTCGCTTCCCAGGTCCGTCCGGGTGGGGATATTCTGGAGATTGGGCTCCGTGGAGCTCAATCGGCCCGTGGCGGTCACGGTCATCTGAAAGCTGGTGCGCACCCGTCCGTCCGGGTCCATGGCCTTCAAGAGGCCATCGGCATAGGTGGATTTCAGCTTGGCGTACTGCCGGTATTCCAGCACCGCGTCTACGATGGGCGCCTCATAGCGCAGCTTTTCCAGCACGTCCGCATTGGTGGACCAGCCGGTCTTGGTCTTCGTCCCGTGGCGCAGCCCCAGCTTGCCGAAGAGGATCTCTCCCAACTGCTTGGGGGAGTTGATGTTGAACGTCTCCCCCGCCATGGCATAGATGGCCTGCTCCCGCTCCGCGATGCGGGCGGACAGAGCGCCGCCGAAGGCGGCCAGAGCCTGCCGGTCCACCCGGCAGCCGGCCTGCTCCATCTCCGCCAGCACCCGGCAGAGGGGCAGCTCCGCGGTCTGGTACAGCTCCCATAGGTTTTGCTCCTTCAGCCGGGGCTCCAAAAGCCCGTGAAGGGCGGCAACGGCCGCCGCCTCAGCGGCCAGGTCTCCCTGCCGCCTGGCCCGGTCCCATTTGGCGCTGTCCAGATCCTCCAAGGAGAGCTGGCCGTCCTTCTCCGCGTCAGAGGGGAGGCCGATCTGGAAGCCGCCATACTGGACCGTCAGTCGGTCCAGGTCGTAGCTCCCGGCGGTGGCGTCCAGAAGATAGGCGGCAAGCGCCGTGTCGAACACCCATCCCTCCGGCTCGACGCCGTGAGCGAGCAGGGCGCGCTGGAGGTCCTTGATGTTGTGGCCCGCTTTGGGGATGGCGGCGTCGAAGAGACGCCGCAGGGCCTCGGAATGGCCTCCGGAAAAGTGCTCCCGGTCCAGCACATAGGCCCGACCGCCGTCCTCCGCCTCCTGGTCCAGGACCACCAGGTCCAAATCCCCCGCCGTGCGGACATAGACGGTCCCGCCCTGCCTTATCATTCCCTCAGCCGCCTGGGAGACGGCGACCATATCCGCCAATTCCTCCATGGTGCAAGTACCTGTAAAGGTCTTTTCCTCCACAGTCTGTTCCGCTGGCTTCAGGCCGAACCGGTCGATGAGCCGGGTGAATTCCAGCCGCATAAAAAGGGAGTACGCCCCTTGGCCCGGCTCTTGGACCAGGTTGTTCTCCGGCCGAAACTCCAGCGGCGCATCGGTGACGATGGTGGCAAGCCACCGGGAGTGGCGGGCGCTCTCCTCCCCCTCCGTGAGCTTTCGCACCACGCTGGGCTTCGCCGGGGTCTCCGGCGCCGTCAGCACGTCGGGCAGCGCCCGGTACAGCGCGTCGATGCTGCCGTACATCTGCACAAGACCCATGGCGGTCTTTTCCCCCACGCCGCTCACGCCGGGAATATTGTCCGAGGCGTCTCCCATAAGGGCCTTCAGGTCGATCATGTGGATGGGATCGAAGCCATACTGCTCCCGGAAGGTCTCCGGCGTCATGTCCTTGGTGGTGGTCTGACCCATGCGAGTGGAGACCAGCTTGACCTTGGTGCGGTCCGTGATGAGCTGGAGGCTGTCCTTGTCCCCCGTCACCACCACGCACTCCCAGTCCGCCGCCTCGCATTTGCGGGAGATGGTGCCCAGAAGGTCGTCCGCCTCCCAGCCCGCCAGCTCATAGCGGGGGATGTTCAGCGCGTCCAGCACCTCCTTCAAGACCGGCATCTGCATGCGCAGCTCCTCCGGCATGGGCTTGCGGGTGGCCTTATAGGCGGCGTCCGCAGTGTGGCGGAAGGTGGGGGCGTGCACGTCGAAGGTGACGCACACCGCGTCCGGCTTCTCCTCCCCCTCCAGGCGCAGGAGCGTGGTCAAAAAGCCGAAGATGGCGTGGGTATACAGCCCCTCCCGATTGGTCAGGGGCCGGATCCCGTAATAGGCGCGGTTGATGATGCTGTTGCCGTCGATGGCCATGAGCTTCATGGGCAGTTCCTCCCAGGCGATAAGTAGATTTAGTATACTCCATTTTCTTCCGCCGCGCAAGAAAAAGCGCCGCAGGTCCCGGGAAAATGACTCGTCGGGTATCTCCAACCCGAAGTGTCGTCCCGTCTTGCCGCAAAACAGCGGAGCAGGAGGGCTTCCTGCTCCGCTGATGGGTTTGGGTCTTCCGGGGTGAGGGGCTCAGGCAAGCTCCGCCGCGATAGCGTCTGCCAGGGCCTCCAGCGCCTGGCGCTGAGGCTCCTTTACGGAGGACTTGAGGCTGACGGTCCCCTCCAGCACGGTGATGTTCTTCATGGACTCCAGGATCTCCCGCATCTGCTTGCCGGACATGGCAGCCCAGGAGCCGTTTTCAATGAGGCCTATCGTGCGGTTTTGCAGGTTGTGGGCCTTCAGGTCCAGCAACAGCGTCTCCATGGGAGTGAAGATGCCGGCGTTATAGGTGGACGCGGCAAAGACCAGGTGGCTGCACCGGAAGGCCTCCCCCACCAGGTCGGAGACGTGGGTGTGGGCCACGTCGTAGAGGGCGATGTTGGAAACGCCCTTCTCCGCCAGACGGTTCGCCACGATCTCCGCGGCGTTGTCCGTGTGGCCGTACACACAGCCGGTGAAGATGGCCACCGCCTGTTCCTCCGGGGCGTAGGTGCTCCAGGTCTGGTACTTTTCCAGGAACCAGCCCAGGTCCCGGCGCCAGATGGGGCCGTGGAGCGGGCAGATGGTCTGGATGTCCAGACCCGCCGCCTTCTTCAAAAGGGCCTGGACCTGGGGTCCGTACTTGCCCACGATGTTGGTGTAGTACCGGCGGGCATCGTCCAGCCAGTCCCGCTCAAAGCGGACCTGGTCGGCGAAAATGTTGCCGTTCAATGCGCCGAAGGTGCCGAAGGCGTCCGCGGAGAAGAGGATCTTCTCGGTGGTATCGTAGGTCACCATGACCTCCGGCCAGTGGACCATGGGAGCCATGACGAAGGCAAAGGTGTGGCGGCCGGTGGCGAGGGTGTCCCCCTCCTTCACGACGGTGGCGCGGGCGGACACGTCGCCTTCAAAGAACTGGCCGATCATGGCGATGGCCTTGGCGGAGGCCACGATCTGCGCCTCCGGCCAGCGGCGCAGCACATCCATCAGCGTGGCGCAGTGGTCCGGCTCCATGTGGTTGACCACCACGTAGTCCAGCATCCGGCCGTTCAGGCCGTGCTCCACATTCTCCAAAAAGCGGTCCGACACGGCATGGTCCGCCGTGTCCAGCAGGACCGTTTTTTCATCCAGCACCAGATAGGCATTGTAGGACACGCCTCGGGGGATGGGATAGACGTTTTCAAACAGGGAAAGCCGCCGGTCAGAAGCGCCGACATACAGGATGTCCGAGGTCACAGGCTGCACGCAATACATATTGGTTCTCCTTATCTGAGTGAAATTTTATTGCCGATCACGAAAATGAGTTTCGCAATTGCGGGCCCACGCTGATCGCGGCGGACAAAAGCCCGCTTTGGCCGGCGTGAGGATTCGCCAGGCTCGTTTCAGGGAGCTTTTGAGGCGGCAAAGCTGCCCCAAAAATGATCGTAGGGTCCCTTTGGCAGGTATCCATACCCTTTTTACAGCTCACGCGATCGACTTGCAAAGATTTTGACAGTAACAATCTATCCCATGGGCCGGTGTTTGTCAAGGCTTGGAAGGCCATCCGATCGCCGCTTTCCGGGCAGGGCCTTCCCCTTGAACCACTTCTGGAAGAACGGCAGGACAGCGCCTGGGCGCTGTCCTGCCGTTTTGTTACGCCTGAGCGGGCGAGCCCTCGCCAAAGGCCTGGATGGCCCGGGCGGTCTCCTCCCGCTTTTCCTGAATGGACTCCTTGAGGATCATATCCTTGACCTTCATGAGCCGGGTGGTGGTGGCGCGGTCGTTCTCATCCAGCTTCATGGTGATATACCGGATGGCCTCCTGGGTGTTGGGGATCATGACATACTCCAGCGCGTTGACCCGGCGGCGGGTCTTTTCGATCTCCTCCGCCATGAGCTGGGCGGACTTTTCGATCTGCGCCAGCTTGAGCATCTTCCGGAACACGTGGCCCAGGGCGTCCACCGCCGCGTCCAGCTCACCGGAGGTGGCGGCAAAGCCATAGGGGTAGATGTCCGCGTCGGACTTGGTCTTGGTCTGGAAATCGTAGACCGGCACGTTCACCGACATGATGTTCTGGAACGTCATGGTCAGCTCCACGCTCTGCTTGGGGTACAGCAGCGCCTGCTCCAGCGCCTGGGAGCTCATGAGGGCGGAGGCCACGGTGAAGGATTTGTGGACCGTCATCAGGTCCTCCTCCACCTCCGCACGAAGGGACCGGACCTCCCGCACCGTGTCCAGGAACTGTTTCATCAGCTCATCCCGCTTGTCCTTGAGCAGCTTATGGCCCCGCTGGGCGGTGCGCAGCTTACCCTTGAGCCGGGTGAGCTCCATACGGGTCGGGCTTACCGTGATATTCGGCATCGGTCACCCCTCCCCTTTACGCCTGGTCCTTCTTCGGCCAGTACCGTTCGATCAGCTCCGGCTTGATGCGCTTGAGCTCGGCCTTGGGCAGGATGCTCAAAAGCTCCCAGCCCAGATCCAGCGTCTCCTCGATGGAGCGGTTCTCCTCATAGCCCTGGTTCACGTAGCGCCGCTCGAACTCGTCCGCGAACTTGGCATACAGCAGGTCCGTGGGGGTCAGGGCGGCCTCGCCCAAGATGCTCATGAGCTCCTTGTTGTCCTTGCCGGTGGAGTATGCGGCAAAGAGCTGGTTCATGGTGTCGGCGTGATCCTCCCGGGTCTTGCCCTTGCCCACGCCCTTGTCCTTCAGACGGGAGAGGCTGGGCAGCACGTCCACCGGCGGGTGGATGCCCTGGCGGTACAGAGCGCGGGAGAGGATGATCTGCCCCTCGGTGATGTAGCCGGTCAGGTCCGGGATGGGGTGGGTCTTGTCGTCCTCCGGCATAGTGAGGATGGGGATGAGGGTGATGGAGCCGGGATTTCCCAGCCGGCGGCCGGCCCGCTCGTACAGGGTCGCAAGGTCGGTATAGAGGTAGCCCGGGAAGCCGCGGCGACCGGGGACCTCCTTCTTGGCGGCGGAGACCTCACGCAGGGCCTCGGCGTAGTTGGTGATGTCGGTCATAATGACCTGCACCTGCATCCCCTTCTCTAAGGCCAGGTACTCCGCAGCGGTCAGCGCCATACGGGCGGTGGAGATGCGCTCCACGGCCGGGTCGTTTGCCAGGTTGGAGAAGACCACGGTGCGGTCGATGGCGCCGGTGCGGCGGAAGTCGTTGATGAAATACTCGGACTCCTCAAAGGTGATGCCGATGGCGGCG
>JAFUGI010000150.1 GCA_017469475.1 Oscillibacter sp.
AGAGGTATGTCTTCCTAAAATATAGTATGTGCACATTCTATATTTAGGAGATACCATATGATTCGATTAAATATAGCGGATCTGTTGGAAAAGCGCGGAAAAACAAGATACTGGCTCAGCAAGCAAATGGGCCTCAGCTATCAGAATGTTTGCAAAATGGTCAAGCAGCAGACCAGGATGATCCGGCTGGAAAATGTGGAGATCCTCTGCCAGGTGCTGGAGTGCACGCCCAATGACCTGTTCGTCATCGACTTTGACCAGCCGGAGGACCGGTGAAAGACGCCGCAGGGGTTCCCTTGGGGGTGGGGTTTTTGCGCGTTTGGGCCGGTGTAAAAAAGTGTGCGCGGCGTATGCTTTACACATTCGGATGGAGGCCGTATGACTGCTTTTTGTATGGGCGCGCCCTACGACCTGCGGGTCAGCACCGGCGCTGCCCGCTGGCAGCCGGGCATGAACCACAAGGACCTGGTGGGCGCGGCGGACCAGGCCCTCTATGAGATCAAGCGGGCCCGAAAGCCCGTGACCGCATGAAGAGAAAAAGCCGTCCCTCCTGATTGGCGGGACGGCTTTACGCTTGGCGGCAGCAGGCATTTTTGCGGGATGCGCTGCCTGGCGGCCCATGGAAAAACGCGGCCCTGCCGGAGCTTCGCCCCGGCAGGGCCGCAAATCTTTTTACGCCAGGAAGCCCTTGAGGATGCGGTCCTCCGCCTCCTCCTCGGTCAGGCCCAGGGTCTCCAGCTTCAGAAGCTGGTCCCCGGCGATCTTGCCGATGGCGGCCTCGTGGACCAGCTGGGCGTCGGTGCAGTTGGCGGTGATGGCGGGGATGGACTGGATCTTGGCGTCCCCCATGATGATGGAGTCACACTGCACATGGCCGAAGCACCGGGCGTTGCCCACCATGCGGGGGTAGAACACCTGGGTGGAGGTATCCTGCGCCACCGACCGGGAGATGACCCGGCCCTTGGAGTCCTCTCCGTCCAGCACGATCTCCATGTCGCTTTCGGCGGTCTGGCTGCCGTGGGTCAGCAGCCGCTCCGTGACCACGGCCTCGGCCCCCTTGCCGCAGACGATCTTCGTGTCCCGCTTGGTGGAGTCGATGCCCCGGATCTGCACGGTCTCCATCTGGATGGAGGCGCCCTCCTCCAGATACACCACCGTCTGGGGGTTCATGATCCGGCCGCCGGTGCCCTCGCCCTCGCCGTAGTGCTTTTCGGTGTAGGTCACGTGGGAGTTTTTGCCCACGTAGAAGGTGTGAACGCCGTCGTGCCGGGAGTCGGCGTGGCCGCTGTTGTGGATGCCGCAGCCGGCCACGATGTTCACGTCGCAGTTCTCGCCGATGAAAAAGTCGTTATACACCAGCTCCTGGATGCCGGGCTTGGTGATGATGACGGGGATGTGGCAGGTCTCGCCCACGGTGCCGTCCAGGATGCGGATGTCGATGCCGGCCTTGTCCTCCTTGCCGGTGATCTTGATGTGGTCTGTGCTCTGGCGGCCGTCGCACCCGCTGTCCTTGCGGATGTTGAAGGCGCCCACCGGCTTTCCGATCAGGTCCGCGATCTTTTCCAGCAGGTCCCGGTCGATCTGAGTGTCCATCATTGGGCCATCGCCTCCTTCTCCAGTACCGGGCAGCCGCCCAGAGTATCCGCCAGGATGCGGGGCAGCACCTCCCGGGCGGTGCCCCGGTGGCGGATGGTGCCGTCTCCCACCACGACCACCTCGTCCGCCAGGGAGATGATGCGCTCCTGGTGGGAGATGATGACCATGGTGGCACTGTGGCGGGCGTGGATCTGCTCAAAGGTCTCCGTCAGCCGGGCGAAGCTCCACAGGTCGATGCCGGCCTCCGGCTCGTCGAAGATCATGAGGGAGCTGTTCCGGGCCAAAATGGTGGCGATCTCGATGCGCTTGACCTCGCCGCCGGAGAGGGACACGTCCACCTCCCGGTCCAGATAGTCGTTGGCGCACAGGCCTACCCGGGTCAGATACTGACAGCACTGGTCCTTGGAGAGGTGGTCATCTCCGCTGGAGATGGTCAAAAGGTCCCGCACGGTCAGCCCCTTGAACCGGGGCGGCTGCTGAAACCCATAGCTGATGCCAAGGCGGGAGCGCTCGGTGATGCCCAGGTCCGTCACGTCCTGTCCGTTCCAGAGGATGCGCCCGGCGGTGGGCTGGGCCAGGCCCATGATGATGCGGGCCAGGGTGGTCTTGCCGCCGCCGTTGGGACCGGTGAACACCACCAGCCGCCCGTCCCCGATGGTGAGGGAGACGTCCTTCAAAATGCCCAGGGTGGTCTCGCCCTCCTGGACGGTGTAGGAAATGTGCTGCAATTCCAGCATGGTAAGAACCTCCTTTGTGAGGGATACACGATCCGGAGGCGGGAGCCGTCCCCGGAAAAAGGTTGAAAAGGGTGCCGAAAGTTTAATTATTTTACCAGATGCCGAAAAAAATGACAACACACTGGATTTATAGGTTACAGGAAGCGGTTTAATGGGTTGAACGGCCCGCCGCACCGTCCTCGCCATCCCGGCATAGGATGGAGGGCATGGGCGGCCTCCGCCCCGCCGGTCCGCCCTTCCTCCGCCGTCTGCCGGGCGGTCCGGCGCCCCATGGAGACGAGGCGGGCGGCAGAAGGGAGAGCACCATGGAAGAGACCTTACATAGCC
>JAFUGI010000151.1 GCA_017469475.1 Oscillibacter sp.
ATGCGGCGGAACTGATCTACCGCCTGCTGGACCGTGCGGAGCTGCTCTGAGGCGGCGCAAACCGGCGAAAAACCAAACTACCTGAGCGCGGTCACGGCCAGACGTGACCGGCGAAAGACGAAGATGGACAAGGAGGCGGCGCTGTGGGCAGAGGAAAAAGAGGCGTTCTCATCGGGGCGGTCCTGCTGGCGGTCCTGGCCCTGGCCTTCTGGTATGGAGGCCGCACCCCGGAGCCGACGGGAACGCCGGCAGCGGCCCAGAGCGTCCTCGTGACCGGGGCGGCGCCGGAGACGGCGGAGGAGGCGCAGGCGGCGGACGCCGCCCAAGCGGAACCGGAAGCGGAGGAAACGGCCGCCCCATCGGAGGCCCCGCCGCCATCCGACGCCCCGGAGGAGGCCCAGCCATCGGCGGCGGTGGAGCTGCCTGCCAAAACACCGGACCTCCCGCAGGGCGCCCCCGCAGACGCGGCCTCATCGGAGGAAGCCGCCTCGTCGCAGGCGACCCAATCTCCACAAGAGCCGTCTACCCCGGAGCCCTCTGTCTCTGAGGAGACGCCGGAGGCCCGGACCTGCACCCTCTCCATCTCCTGCACCGTTTTGCTGGACGCGATGGACCGGCTGGACGGGGCCAAGGCCGAATTGGTGCCGCCGGACGGCTGGCTCCTTCCGCCAACTGCCGTCACCTTTACCCCGGGGGAGAGCGTGTTCGACGTGCTGCTGCGCACCTGCCGCCGGCAGGGCATCCCCATGGAGTTCAGCAACACGCCGGTCTATCAGAGCGCCTACATCGAAGGCATCGGCAATCTCTACGAGTTTGACGGCGGCCCCCTCTCCGGCTGGATGTACAAGGTCAACGGCGTCTTCCCCCACTTCGGCTGCTCCCGCTGCACCCTGGCGGAGGGGGACGAGATCTGCTGGGTCTATACCTGCGATCAGGGAGCTGATGTGGGCGGGGCCAACACGCCGGAGTGACCGGCCCATGAAAGGAGGGGAGACCCCATGGACGATGCCTTTTCCCGCTGCCACCCTCTGGTGTGCGCGCTGTACTTCGCCCTGGTGCTGGCGGGGACCGTGTGCCTGACCCACCCGGCCCTCCTGGCTGTGAGCGTCCTCTCCGGGGCGCTCTACGCCCGGCGCCTGGCCCGGCTGGGCACCGGGCGCCTCCCGGCGGGGGCCATCGGGGCGGTCATGGTCCTGACGGCCCTGGCCAACCCTGCCTTCACCCACGCCGGAGTCACGATCCTGACCTACCTTCCCTCGGGCAACCCCCTGACGCTGGAGAGCGTGGCCTACGGTCTGGCCGCCGCTGCCATGCTGGGCGGGGCGCTGCTGTGGGGTATCTGCTGGAGCGCCGTGATGACGGCGGACAAGCTGACGGAGCTGTTGGGCCGTGCCGCGCCGGCGCTGAGCCTGATGGTGACCATGACGCTGCGGCTGGTGCCCCGCCTGGGAAGGCGGCTGCGCGCCATCCGGGAGGCCCAGCGCTGTATCCGGCGGGAGGAGGACAGGCGCGGTGCGGCGCCCCTCCGCCAGGCGGTGGCGGCCCTCTCCATCCTTCTGACCTGGAGCCTGGAGAGCGCCGCTGTGACGGCGGACAGCATGAAAAGCCGGGGGTACGGGCTTCCCGGCCGCACCTCCTTCGCCCTCCACCGGCTGGAGGGACGGGACCGGGCCCTTCTGGCGTTTTTGGGCCTTTGCGGCGGCTATGTGCTGGCCGGGGCCCTGGCCGGGGGACTTGCCTGGCGGTACTACCCGTCCCTGCGGGGCGGGGCGGCGGGGCCCTTCCCCGTGAGCTTTTTTCTCGCGTATCTTGCCCTGGCGCTGACGCCGGTGTGGCTGGACGTATGGGAGCGCCAGGCCCTCCGCCGCCGGAAGCGGGCGGCGTGAGCCCTCGCTTCGACCAAAGCGGGCTTTTGCCCGCTGCGATAAGCACGAGCCTTCCCTTGCAAAACGCGTTTCGCAAGGGACGAAGACCCGACAAGACGGAAAGGAGGTGGTCCGGACGGACGGCCTGCTGCGCATCGAAGATCTGACCTTCACCTATCCGGACCAGCCCCGGCCGGCGATCGCGGAGGTGTCCCTCACGGTGGAGCGGGGGGAACTGGTGGTTTTGTGCGGCCCCTCCGGCTGCGGAAAGACCACCCTTCTCCGCTCCCTCAAGCCCATGCTCGCCCCCTGCGGGACGATCCGGGGCCGCCTCCTCTGGGAGGGGGCGCCCATGGACGGCCTCACCCAGAGGGAGCAGGCCCGGCGCATCGGCTTCGTCTCTCAGGCTCCGGGGGACCAGGTGGTCACGGACAAGGTCTGGCACGAGCTGGCCTTCGGGCTGGAGAGCCTAGGGTACGAGACGCCCGTCATCCGCCGGCGGGTGGCGGAGATGGCCGCCTTCTTCGGCATGGAGGACTGGTTCCGCCGGGACACGGCCTCCCTCTCCGGCGGGCAGCAGCAGCTTTTGAATCTGGCCGCCGCCATGGTGACGGAGCCGGACCTTCTGCTGCTGGACGAGCCCACCGGGCAGCTGGACCCCATAGCCGCGGCGGACTTTCTGGCCCTGGTGGGCCGCATCAACCGGGAGCTGGGCACCACGGTACTCCTGGCGGAGCACCGGCGGGAGGAGGCGCTCCCCCTGGCCCACCGGGCGGTGGTGCTGGACGGGGGGCGTGTCCTCTGCCAGGGCGCGCCCGGCGCGGTGGGGGAGGCGCTGCGTGCCTCCGGCCACCGGATGTTCGCCGCCATGCCGGCGGCCATGCGCGTCTGGGCGGGGAGCGGCGACGAGCC
>JAFUGI010000015.1 GCA_017469475.1 Oscillibacter sp.
CCACCACGGCCACCGCCGCCTCCTCGTCGAAGGCGGGCAGGCGGCCCCGGTAGTAGAGCAGGCACGGCGGGTCATAAATACTGCGAAGCCGCCCGGGATAGGCGGCGTCCTGCATGGTGAGGATGCCGATGTGGAGGCGCTGGCAGTCCGCCAGGATGCGGTCCGCCTCCTCCAGATCGTGGTTTTTCAAGCGTTCCAGCTGTTCCCGGGTGATGCCCTCCGTCAGCTGGAGTTCGGCCTCGTCGGCATAGAACACGTCCTCCGCCGTGCCGAACCGGCGCAGAAGAGACAGCCGCGTCTGACCGCCCAGGCCCCGCAGACGGGAGAGCCACACCCAGTATTTCAGCGATGACACTGCCGTCTCCCTCCTGTCGTTCAGTCTCGCCGGGCCGCCTCCCACAGCACCACGCCCGCCGCCATGGCCGCATTCAGCGACTCGCAGCGGTCGCGCATGGGGATGCGGACGGTCCGCCGGCACAGGGCCAGGACCTCCTGGGAAAGCCCCCGCCCCTCGCTTCCGATGGCGGCGGCAAAGCAGGTATAGTCCAGATCCCGCACGTCCTCCGTATCCGCCCGCAGGGCCGTGCCGTACAGGGGAACGGCGCTGCGGTCCAGAAGGGCGGCCAGCTCCGCCGCCGTGCACGTCCAGGCCGGCAGGCGGAACACCGCCCCCATGGTGGAGCGGACCGTCTTGGGGTTATAGAGGTCGGCGCAGCCCGGCAGCAGCAGCACGCCGTCCGCGCCGAAGGCGTCTGCCGTGCGCAGGATGGTGCCCACGTTCCCCGGGTCCTGCACCCCGTCCAGCACCAGATAGCGCCGGCCGGGAAGCGTTTGCGGAAGAGGCCGCTCCGCCATGGCGCACACGCTCAAGACCCCCTGGGGCGTCTGGGTCGGGGAGACGGAGCGCATCACGTCCGGCGGCACCGCCACGGTCCGCACCCCCTCCGGAAGCGGGGGCAGGGCCGCGCCCTCCGTACAGAGGACCGTCTCCACCCCGCCGTCCCAGAGGAGAGCCTCCTCCAAAAGCTTCGGGCTGTCGCAAAGAAACTGTCCCCGCTCACGGCGGTAAGCGGCGGAGGAGGCCAGCTTTCGCACATGGGTCAGGAGGGGATTGGCCCTGCTGGTGATGTGCTCCATACGGCGCCTCAGTCCAGGGGCTTCATGGTCGGGAACAGGATCACGTCCCGGATGGTATCGGAATTGGTCAGCAGCATCACGCACCGGTCGATGCCGATGCCCATGCCGCCGGTAGGGGGCATGCCGTATTCCATGGCGGTGAGGAAGTCCTCGTCCAGCATCTCCGCCTCGTCGTCTCCCCGCTCCCGCAGCTCCGCCTGCTTTTCAAAGCGCTGGCGCTGGTCGATGGGGTCGTTGAGCTCGGAGTAGGCGTTGCCCATCTCGCTGCGGCAGATGAAGAACTCGAAGCGCTCGGTGAGCCGGGGGTCCGCCGGAGACCGCTTGGTCAGCGGCGACACCTCCACCGGGTACATGGTGATGAAGGTGGGCTGGATCAAATGCTCCTCCACCCGCTGGTCAAAGCAGGCGTACAGGGCGTTGCCCCAGGTCTTTTCGGCAGTTTCCGCCAGCTCCACGCCCTTTTCCCTGGCGGCGGCCACGGCGGCGGCATCGTCGCTGATGGCGCCAAAGTCGATGCCCACGTACTGCTTCACCGCCTCGATCATGGTGAGCCGGGGCCAGCCGGGGGTCAGGTCGATCTGCTGACCCTGCCATTCCACCTGATAGGTGCCCAGGATCTCCTTGGCCGCGCCGGAGAGGACGCCCTCGGCAATATCCATCATGCCGTGGAAATCGGTGTAGGCCTGATAGAGCTCCACGCTGGTGAACTCCGGGTTGTGCTTGGGGTCCATGCCCTCGTTTCGGAAGATGCGGCCGATCTCATACACCCGGTCCATGCCGCCCACGATGAGCCGCTTCAAGGGCAGCTCTGTTGCGATGCGCATGTACATGTCGATGTCCAGCGTGTTGTGGTGGGTGATGAAGGGCCGGGCGGAGGCGCCGCCGGAGATGGTGTTCAGCACCGGGGTCTCCACCTCGATGTAGCCCAGATCGTCCAGATACCGGCGCAGGAACTGGATGAACTTGGACCGGACGATGAAGTTGCGCTTCACCTCCGGATTCACCATCAGATCCACATACCGCTGCCGGTAGCGAAGCTCCCGGTCCTGAAGGCCGTGGAACTTCTCCGGCAGGGGCAGAAGGGACTTGGAGAGGAGGGTGATGTCCTTTGCCCGGACGCTCATCTCTCCCCGCTGGGTGCGGAAGACCTCTCCCTCCACGCCGACGATGTCGCCGATGTCGTACTTTTTGAAGCGCTTGTAGACCGCCTCGTCCATCTCGTCCTGACGGGCATAGAGCTGGATGCGGCCGTCCCGGTCCTGGAGGTCGCAGAAGCTGACCTTGCCCATGCCCCGCTTGCTCATGAGGCGGCCCGCCACCTTGACGGCCCTGCCCTCCATCTCGTCAAAATGCTCCTTGATCTGGGCGGAGGTGGTGTCCCAGTCAAAGCGGGTGATCTGGAAGGGGTCTCGCCCCTCGGCCTGAAGGGCTGCCAGCTTCTCCCGGCGGACCCGGGTCTGCTCGCCCAGGTCCTGGTCGTTGGTTCTCTCGTTTCCCATCGTTCCGACTCCTTACCGCTCGATCTTGGTCAGGGTGTAGACCAGGCTGCCGCGGGGGGCCTCCACCGTGACGGTGTCCCCCTCCTTGGCGCCGATGAGGGCCTTGCCGAAGGGAGACTCCTCAGAGATGACGCCGTGCATGGGGTCGGCTTCCTGGGAGCCCACGATCTTATAGGGAGGCATCTCCTTGCCGGAGGCGTCTGTCACCGTGACGATGCTGCCGATGGTCACCACGTTGGAGGGCGCCGTGCTCTCGTCCACAATGACCAGGTGCTGGAGGATCTCCTCCAGCTCCGCGATGCGGGAGTACAGCTTGCCCTGCTCGTTTTTGGCCTCGTCATACTCGCTGTTTTCGGACAGGTCGCCAAAGCCCCGGGCCACCTTGATCTGCTCGGCCACCTCGTCGGAGCGGGTGGTCTTGAGGTACGTCAACTCCTCCTGCAGCTCCTTGGCCCGCAGTGCGCTCATTTTGTACTCTTTTTCCATATCGGTCAGGTCCTTTCTTACGTCTTTTGCCGGAAAATGGGACAGATAGACAAATCCTATATTATGACAGAGTAGTATTATAGAGGCTGGATTTCGGAATGTCAAGTCCGGTCCGCCGCCGGAAAGAGCGCGGTCCCCTCCCTCCCCAAAGCGCCGGCGCTCCACAGGGCCGCAAGGCCCATGGCTCGGTCCGTGCCCGGCGGGAGCGCCGCCTCCAGGTCCCATCTCAGAGGCGGCAGGGGCGCCGTTTCCTCGTAGAGGGACAGCACCACGGGGTTGCGCCGGGGAAGGCCCGGCCGGTCCCAAAAGAGCACCAGCGCCTCCGCCTCCGCAAGGCGCTTCTCGTCCGGCCGCAGCACCAGCGAGACCCCGCCCTCCCGGCGGAGGGCGCGGCACAGCGCCTCCCCACCCGACGCCTCCAGCAGCACATACCGGTGGCGCCGGCTCAGGGCGCGCACGGCGCGCTCCACCTCCGCCGTCACCTCCCCGGC
>JAFUGI010000152.1 GCA_017469475.1 Oscillibacter sp.
CCACCTTTTATCGCCAAATACTAGTAAAGTAGCCACTATTCCTATATCAAGCAAAAAGCACACTGCTTGTATATAGAGTGGTAAACTATATCTATCATTTAATATACCAATTATTACAATCCACATTTCCCATGTTATATTCCAACAAATAGAAAATGCCGGTATGCAATATACTTCGGAGTAAATCCCCTTTTTTATAGAAGTTATGTATACAACGCCCCAAGAAATTCCAGAAAACAAGTCAAGCAACGTAAAAGCATTCATTCTTATAGTTCACCTGTGGCCCCTTGTTCCGCAATTACCTCCATTCTTTCAAAAAATATTTCTGCATCCACTATAGACGATTCTTCTCCGTAAGCACAGAATAATTCAGAGAGTTGTTCCTCGCCTTCAGCGGTTAGATGCTCCCTCTCTTTAATCCTATTAAGCTTATCGATTCCCTTCATATATGCTTCAAACACTGTCGAAAGGTCCGATTCTTGCCTTAGAATTAAAGTAGATCCCAAGTTATAGCATACTGCAAATAATTCATTTAGTTCCTCTAGATTGGTGGGGTCGCCAGCATAATGAGCATTCACATAATTCAAGCAATCATAAGCATTTGCCATATACATAATAAGCATTGCCTGATAACTTAATCCGCCAATTTCTTTGTAGTTAGCTATCATTTGTGGCATAGTAACATACACAGATCGGTTCTCCGCCCAGAGGGACTTGTACCGCTCCGTCTGTTCCGGGGTCAGGGTCTGGAACTCCTCCGCCGCCGCTTCGATCAGCGCGGGCGAAATTTGGATGAACAGGGGCGCCAGGTCCTCCGGCAGCTCCTCCGGCGGGACGGGGACCGCCTCCGCCGAAACGGTGGGGACGGGCGGCTGGGCGGGGATGCCCTCCTCCGGCACGCTCTCGGCGCCCTCGCCCTCCGGGGTCTCCTCCGATGGCTCCGGCTCCGCGGGGGCCGCCGGCTCCTCCTCTTCGGTTGGGGCGTCCGGGCTGTCAGCGTCGGGCGCTTCCTCCGGGGCTTCGGTCTCCTCGGCGGGGACCGCTTCCCCTTCACTGGAATCAGCTTCTTCGACGGGAGTCGCAGTCTCTTCCGCGGGGGTCTCCTCCGCGTCCAGCGCTTCGCCCTCCTCCAGGAGGACCGCCGGGGCGTCCGGGGCCTCGTCGATCACCGCGGCCAGAGCCGTCAGGGCGGAGGTGCTCAGCACCCCGGCGATGGCCAGGACGGCAATGAGCCGCGCCGCCGCTGAGCCGTTTTTATGGTCGAATGGTAACAATGGACACTGCCTCCTTTTTCTGGCGCCGCGCTCTTCAATTGCTAATATGCCAAGAGCTGCAATCAACAATGGGAAAAACCGCCCCGCCGCAGCGGGAGCATTGCAAGTACCGCAATCAGCGCGATCACCTGGCGAAAAAACAAGCTGCCGACCCCCGAAACGGGGCGGCCGCGCCTGTCCGTGACTGGACAGGACACACCAGTTTGTTTCTAATTTGTAACTAAACTATAACACGCTACAAACGGAATTGCAACCATTTCTTTCTGAATTTTCCCCACATATTTTTATTGTTTCGAGCCGTTCTCCGGGCCCGGAGAGCGGCCTCTCCCCCCCGCCGCAAGCGCAAAAAAGCCCCGGAGCCAAAGGGCTCCGGGGCGGGAAACAGCGCCATGTCACAGCCAGATGGCGCCCAGCTTCAAAAGCGAGGCAAAGGCCCGCCGGTACCAGGGACGGCGGTCCCACTCCTCCAGCGTGTAGAGGGCGCTTTGGGCCATAATGCCGTCCATGTCCTCCAGCAGCTCCTCCACCACCGGCATCCGGTAAAACAGCGCCGCCGTCTCATAGTGGAGCTGGAAGGTGCGGTAGTCCATGTTGGTGCTGCCGATGAGGGCCACCTCCCGGTCCACCAGCACGCTCTTGGCGTGAAGGAAGCCGGGGCTGTACTTGTAGATCTTGACCCCATGGCGCAGCAGCTCCCCCCAATAGGTCTCCGCCACCAGATAGGTGAGCTTGTGGTCCGGGATGGCCGGGATACAAAGGCGCACGTCCACCCCGGCGTCCGCCGCGATGCACAGGGACTTCTGCATGGCCTCCTCCACGGCATAGTAGGGCGTGGTGAGGTAGAGCAGGCGCTTGGCGGAGGCAATGAGCTGGAGATAGGTCTCCTCAATGGGATTGTCGGGGTTGTTCAGCGGCCCGTCCGAAAAGGGCTGGCAGAAGCCGACGGCCTCCGCCGCCTCGTGGCGGGAGCGGTAGTAATCGTCCTCGTTCGGCAGCGTGCCGCCCATCATCTTCCACATCTGAAGGAACTGGACCGCGAAGCCCCATGCCCCCTCCCCCTCGATGCGCACGGCGCTGTCCTTCCAGTGGCCGAAGCGCTCCACCAGGTTGGCGTACTCGTCCGCCAGGTTGATGCCGCCGGTGTAGGCCACCTGTCCGTCGATGACGGCGATCTTGCGGTGGTCCCGGTAGTTGAAGTAGATGCGGCTGACGTACCGGTGGACGGGGTTGAAGACCTGCACCTCCAGCCCCGCGTCCTGCATGGCGCGCAGCGTCTCGCCGGAGAGGCGGGTGAGGTTGCCGAAATCGTCAAAGATGATATACACGCCCACGCCTGCCGCCGCCCGGCGCTTGAGCACGTCGAAGATCCGGTCCCAGATCTGGCCCTCCGCCAGGATATAGTACTCCAGGAAGATATAGACCTCCGCCTGCTCCAGGTGGGCGATCAGGTCGTCGAAAAAGGCGGCGCCGTCCCCAAAATAGTGGGCCTGGGTGTTGCGGCAGAGCCAGAAGCCCCGCTTCTGGAGGTAGGCCGCCAGCCGTCCCCACTCCGGGGACTGGCGGCGGAGGCGGGCCAGGTTCACCTCGCTGGCCATGCGCTCGCTCTCCCGCTGGGGGACGGGGGGGATCTTCCGCAGGCTCAGGCGCTTGGCCTGATGGGTGCCGCCCCAGAGGACGAAGAGGATCATGCCCGCCACCGGCAGCCCCAGGAGCAGGCACATCCACGCCAGCTTATAGCTGGGGCTGCCCGGCCGCTGATAGACCCGGATGGCAATGACGGCGCCGATGACCTCCAGCACAGCATAGCAGTACCCCGCCTTCTCCCGCAGGAAGGTGGTCAGCAGCAGGGAAATGGCGATCTGCGCCGCCACGGTCATCGCGCACATGAGGATGCAGGTGAAGGCGGAGATCCGCCGCTCGGCCCGTTCCTTTTTCTCCGCCGTTGTTTTGCTCATAGGTCCCGCCGCTCCTTCCCGGTCGCATCGACGGCCGCCCCAGCGGGCGCGGCCGGGGGCAGCATCCTCCGCCCCATTTTCAGGATGTCAAAAGTCAGATTTTATTATACAAAAATTCCACCCAGCGCGCAAGTATGCTTTTTCCTCCGCCGAAACGGAGCGGTCCCGCCTTGCGGCGGGACCGGCGCGGGTCATCTGCTGTTTTGCAGGAGGTCGTTTTTCAGGTCCCACAGCCGCTGGGACAGGTCCACATAGTAGTTGTGGGGGTTGTCGAAGCGCTTGACCTCGTCCCACAGGGAGTCCACCTGCTCCTGGCAGTAAGCCTGGATCTCCGGCAGGGTGGGCTCGTGATAGACCAGCTCCCCGCCCTGGAAGATGAGCTGGTGCAGGGGGCGGACATAGTAGTTTCGATAGGTCTTGCGCTTCCAGGTGGCGGCGGGGTCAAAGAGCTCCAGGGGCTGGGACTCGTCCACCGTCTCGTCGTACAGGCAGATGTAGTCCGCCTCCGCCTTGTGGGTGGTCTTGTCGTAGATACGGTAGACCTTTTTGAAGTGGGGATTGGTGATCTTGTCCACATTTTCGCTGACCTTGATCTTGGGCGTGATGTGCCCCTGCCCATCCTCCACGGCTACCAGCTTGTACACGCCGCCGAAGACCGGGTGGCTGCTGGCGGTGATGAGCCGCTCGCCCACGCCAAACATGTCCACCTTGGCGCCCTGGTGCAACAGGTCCCGGATGATATACTCGTCCAGAGAGTTGGACGCGGAGATCTGGCACTCGGTCCAGCCGGCGTCGTCCAGCATCTTCCGGGCCTCCCGGGAGAGGTAGGCGATGTCGCCGGAGTCCAGGCGGATGCCGCACTTGCGGATGCCCCGGGGCTTGAGCACATCGTTGAAGGCGCGGATGGCGTCCGGCACGCCGGACTTGAGGGTGTTGTAGGTGTCCACCAGCAGCGTCGCGTTGGTAGGATAGATCTCGCAGTAGGTGCGGAAGGCCTCGTACTGGCTGTTGAACATCTGGACCCAGGCGTGGGCCATGGTTCCGCCGGCGGGCACGCCGTACACCTGGTCGGACACGGTGCAGGCCGTGCCCCGGCAGCCACCGATGTAGGCCGAGCGGGCGCCCACGATAGCCGCGTCGATGCCCTGGGCCCGGCGGGAGCCGAACTCCAGTACCGTCCGCCCCTCCGCCGCCCGGGTGATGCGGTTGGCCTTGGTGGCAATGAGGCTCTGGTGGTTCATGGTCAAAAGCAGGAAGGTCTCCACCAGCTGGGCCTCCATGGCCGGAGCCCGGACGGTAATGACGGGCTCCCGAGGGAAGATGGGCGTCCCCTCCGGCACGGCCCAGATGTCCCCGGTGAAGCGGAAGGAGCGCAGGGAATCCAGAAACTCCTCCGAAAACAGGTTCCGGCTGCGGAGGTAGGCGATGTCCTCCTCGTCAAAGTGCAGGTCCTGAATATATTCGATCAGCTGGGACAAGCCTGCGAAAATGGCGAAGCCGCCGTTGTCCGGCACGTCTCGGAAGAAGGCGTCAAAATACGTGATGCGGTCTTTATACTCCGTCTGAAAATAGCCGTTGGCCATGGTCAGCTCGTAAAAATCGCAGAGCATGGTCATGTTCAGATCCCGTCCTGTCTTCATACAGCACCTCGATACCTCAAATGGCGAACTGGGGCGGCCGCTCCGCCAGGAGAGCGGCTCCGCCCTGATTCCTTGATTATAAGCGGTGAAGGGGGGAAAAGCAATCCTTTTCTACTTTTTTGCCGGGATCTTGCCAAAATCCGATTGACAAGCGGGCCGCCCTTCCCTATTATGGTCACAGCGGTCCAAACACCCGAAACGGGAGGGGTATCCTTATGGATGTGATCTTAGGCATTGACATCGGCGGCTCCACCACCAAGATCGTGGGCCTGCGGTCGGACGGCAGCGTGATCTCCATGCTGCGGGTCCGGGCGGAGGACCAGGTCACCAGCCTCTACGGCGCGCTGGGCAACTATCTCAAAAGCAACGGCCTGCGCCTGGGAGACGTGCGGCGCATCGTGCTCACCGGGGTCGGCGCCAGCTTTGTGGAGGGGGACATTTTCGACCTGCCCACCCTGCGGGTGGACGAGTTTTCCGCCAGCGGCACCGGCGCCCTGGCCCTCTCCGGTCAGGATGAGGCGGTGGTGGTGTCCATGGGCACGGGCACGGCCTTCCTCTGGGCGGGACGGGACGGCCGGGTAGAGCACCTTTGCGGCAGCGGCATCGGCGGCGGCACCTTGGGCGGCCTGTGCCGGAAGCTGGTGGGCATGGAGCGCTTTGGCCAGATCAAGAAGCTGGCGGAGCAGGGAGACCTCGCCCATGTGGATCTGACCATCGGGGACATCACCCGCAGCCCGGCGGCCACCCTGGACCCCACCCTCACCGCCGCCAATTTCGGAAACCTGGCGGAGGACGCCTCCCCCGCCGACCTGGCCGCCGGCGCCGTGAACCTGGTGCTCCAGGTCATCGGCACCATGACAGTGCTGGCCTGTCGCTGCTGCGGCACCGACACGGTGGTCCTCACCGGGTCCATGACCACCCTCTCCCAGGTGGAGCCCAACTTCCTGAACTTCGAGCATCTCTACGGCACCCACTACCTCATCCCGGAGGGCGCCACCTTTGCCACCGCCATCGGCGCGGCGCTATACTCCCTGCGTCAGAAAAGCCTTAGCTATTAAGGGTATTTTACTTTACAGAAAGATCTGATGTAAAAAGGTCCCGGTGCCATCGGCGCCGGGACCTTTTTCGTCCGCTATCGGCTCACTCCTCGTCGGAGGGGGCCTCCTCGTCCAGGCTGGTGAGGTCGAACTCCAGCTTCTCGCCGCAGTTGGGGCACACCACCTCACCGTCGGCCAGAATGGACTCGTCGAAGTAGATGGTCTCCTCGCAGGTGGGGCAGGTGGTGGCATAACACTCCTCGCCGTCGTCCTCCTCGTCCTCCAGCTCCTCGTAATCGTCCTCGTCCTCATACTCGTCGAAGACGACGTTCTCCACGTCCTCCAGATCGTCGCTGACGACGTCCAGCCCCTCGGCCAGCTCCGCCTGCTCGTCCTCAATGTCCGCGATCTCCAGGGCAATGTCCTCCAGCACATCCAAAATGGCGGAGAGCAGCTTGCCCTCCTTCTTGTCTGTATCCAGCTCCATGCCCTCGGCCAGGCCCTTCAGATAGGCGACCTTCTCGGTGATCTCCATGGTAACAGCTCCTTTCCTGATCGTAGCAGTTTGATGCTTCTATCCTTTGCCGAAGCAAGGGATGTCATTCTCTCCCCGCTGTTGGCGGGGGAACAGCCAATGCAAAACCCATTTTGCATTGGACCATACAGGGGAATCGAAAGGGGGGATGCGCTCCCCCCTTTGCGGTATTACTCCTTCACGCGGCCCAGATACTCGCCGGTGCGGGTATCCACCTGGATCTTCTCGCCCTCGTTGATGAACAGGGGCACCTTGATCTTGGCGCCGGTCTCCAGGGTGGCAGCCTTGGTGACGTTGGTGGCGGTGTCGCCCTTGACGCCCGGCTCCGTCTCGGTGACGGTCAGGTTCATGAAGTTGGGGACCTCCACGCCGAAGACGCTGCCCTTGTAGCTCAGGAGCTTGCACATGGTATTCTCCGTGACGAAGCGGAACCCATCCCCCAGCACGTCCCGATTCAGCGGGGTCATGTCGTAGGTCTCGGGGTCCATGAAATAGTAGAGGTCGCCGTCGTTATAGCTGTACTCCGCATCCTTGCGCTCGATGGAGGCCTGCTCGAACTTGGCGGTGGGGTTAAAGGATGTCTCGGTGACACCTCCGGTGATGATGTTGCGCATCTTGGTGCGCACAAAGGCCGCGCCCTTACCGGGCTTCACGTGCTGAAACTCCACTACCTGCATGACCTTGCCATCCATCTCAATGGTGACGCCGTTCCGGAAATCGCCGGCAGTAATCGTAGGCATACTGTTTCCTCCTCACAAATCTTCGAGAAAACGACCGCCGGGCGGCATTCTCTCTGAGTCATAAAAATAGCAAAGATATTTTATCCTATGTTTCCCACTATTGCAAGTCTTTTCCTTCAATTGTCACGGCTTTTTTTCGGCGATCCGCCGCCGGCAGGCCGCCTTGAAGGGCGATTGCAGGGCGTGGAGCACCCGCTGCCAGGGCGTCACGGCCCCGCCCGCAGGCTCCACCATCAGCGCCAGGACCCCCGCCCGGTTGGCGGCCAGCACGTCGGTGAGGAGCTTGTCCCCCAGCATGGCGGTATGGGCGGCGTCCGCCCCGGCGCGGTCCATAGCCGCCCGCAGTCCCCGGGGAGAGGGCTTGCGGGCGTGGCCCTGAAAGGGCACCCCCAGGTCGGCGCAGAACTCCCGCACCCGCTCGCCGGAGCGGTTGTTGGACACGATCATCAGCTCGATGCCCCGCTCCCGCAGAGCGGCGATCCAGGCGCGAAGGGCCCCATCCGGCCGGCGGACACGCTTGGGGGCCAGGGTGAAATCCAGGTCGCTGAGCAGCAGCGTGACCCCCAGCTGCTCCAGCTCCTCCGGCGTGATGTCCCCATAGCGGCGGTACAGCCGGTCCGGGATCAGTGAAAACGGCATAGGCACCTCCCTGCGCGCATAAGCTGTACCCAGTATAGCAGGAAAGCGGCCGATGCACAAGGGGGTGACGCCGTGCGGCTCTATCTTGCCGCGCCGCCGGAGGACCTGCCCCCCGTGCCGGGGCGGCGCATCTGCCACATGGCCTTTCGCATCGGGCCGGAGGGGGCCCTCCTCTC
>JAFUGI010000153.1 GCA_017469475.1 Oscillibacter sp.
GCCGGAGGGCGGCGGGAAACCCATCGTCCGCCAGAGTGCCGGCCAACCGCATCAGGGCGGCGCCGTCCCCGCTCTCGCAGCCGAAGGCCAGGTCCGTCACAAGGCCGGTCGCCAGCAGGGTCCCCACCGCGCCGGAGGCAAATCCCTCCGCCGAGGAGACCGCCCAGGGGACGGGTAGCTCTAGCACCAGGTCCGCTCCGCTCTCCACGGCGGCGGCCGCCCGGACGCCCCGCCGGACCACCGCAAAGTCCCCCCGCTGGACAAAATCTCCGCTCATGACGCAGATGAGGCCGGTATCCGGTCCCAGGCGGTGGCGCGTTTCCTCCATCAATCGGACGTGGCCTGGATGGAGGGGATCATATTCTGTTATCATACCTGCGACCCGCATGAAAATCCTCCCCGATCCGGTTACGAGAAAATGACAGATTGGTAAAAAAACTGTTGTCACCCAGGAAATCTCTGGTATAATAAACACAAGTCATGGGGCACTGCCCCAGTTTTTGCAAGGCAAAACCTTGCGTTGTATTGCACCACCAAATTTCAGCGCCCGTGGGCGCGGTGCAGTAAAATCGCACCGCTGGGTGTTGTACATCCGGAAAATTTATGGTATCATAAAAGATGGTGTTTCCGCACATGCGGCAATTCCATTCTTTTACTTATTGTATCCTATGAGGAGGGGTCTCGCAAGCCCCTCCCCAAAAAGAAAAAAGAGGAGACGGATCTTATGAACATTCTCGTCATCAACGCAGGCAGCTCTTCCCTGAAATATCAGCTTTTGAACCCGGAGACCGGTGAGCTTCTGGCCAAGGGCCTGTGCGAGCGCATCGGCATCGACGGCAAATTCACCTACAAGCCCCAGGCGGCGGGCAAGCAGGTGCTGGACGCGGTGGACGTGGCCATGCCCACCCATTCCGAGGCCATCCAGGCCGTGCTGGACGCCCTGGTGGACAAGGACAACGGTGTCATCGGCTCCATGAAGGAGATCGACGCGGTGGGCCATCGGGTGGTGCACGGCGGTGAGGCCTTCAACCAGTCCGTCCTTATCACCGACGAGGTGCTCAAGGCCATTGAGGACTGCATCCCCCTGGCCCCCCTCCACAACCCCGCCAACCTCACCGGCATCCGCGCCTGCCAGAGCGTGATGCCCGGCGTGCCCATGGTGGGCGTGTTCGACACCGCCTTCCATCAGACCATGCCCGCCAAGGCGTATATGTACGCCCTGCCCTACGAGTACTATGAGGCCGACAAGGTCCGGCGCTACGGCTTCCACGGCACCTCCCACAAGTATGTGGCGGGCCGGGCCGCCGCCATGCTGGGCAAGAAGCCCGAGGAGCTGAAGCTCATCTCCTGCCACCTGGGCAACGGCTCCTCCGTCACCGCGGTGGACGGCGGCAAGAGCGTGGATACCTCCATGGGCTTCACGCCGCTGGCCGGCCTTCCCATGGGCACCCGGGCCGGTGACCTGGATGCCGGCATCCTCAAGTACCTTATGAACAAGTACAGCCTGAATATCGACGAGATGCTGAACATCCTCAACAAGAAGTCCGGCGTGCAGGGCGTCTCCGGCGTCAGCTCCGACTTCCGGGATCTGGAAAACGCCTTCAAGGGCGGCAACGACCGGGCGGGCCTGGCCGTTGATATGTTCAACTACGGCGTGAAGAAGCTCATCGGCGCCTATGCCGCCGCCATGGGCGGCGTGGATGCCATCATCTTCACTGCCGGCGTGGGTGAGAATTCCGCCAGCCAGCGCATGGCCATCGCCTCCGGTCTGGAGTTCATGGGCGTGAAGATGGACGAAGCAGCCAACAACGTCCGGGGCAAGGAGGCTGTCATCTCCGCCGCCGACTCTCAGGTGAAGGTGCTGCTGATCCCCACCAACGAAGAGCTGATGATCGCCATGGATACCGCCGCCATCGTCAAGGGCTGAGCGGAAGGCGAAAGGGTTTTCTGAGCTTGACCGGCGGGCCGGAGCGCATGCTCCGGCCCGTTGTTTTTGCGGCGACAAGGGGGCGACTTCCCTCTGCCGGCGGTCCGGCAGTCCATCCCCGCTTCGTTGGTCCGCTTCTGTTTTTGTCCGCTGCTCCGCTTCCGCTCTATCGGCTCGACTGGGTCCCGGCAGGGCCTCCTTCCCCGCTCCGGCATTGCCCCCTTCCCACTCTGCCCTTGCCCCGGCGGTGAAGTTGTGGTATCATAAACGGGAATCATGCGGCATGGGAGGTCAAGCTATGAAAAGTGTCAAGCCCGGGCGGGGCCCTTCCGCCATAGGAGCCGTCGGCTCTGTCGCCGTTGCGCTCTTCGGTGTCTGCTGGACCGTCGGCGCCATATCCATGGGCGCGCCCGTTTTCTTTCCTCTCTTCGGCGTGGTGTTCATCATCGCGGCCATCGTCCAGGCGGTCTACCACTCCCGCAACGCCGTGGGAGAGCAGCGCTATTCCGCGTTCGACATCGTGGAAAGCAGCCAGGAGCCGGACCCCCTCTCCCAGCGGTTCGGCGCCGTGGAGGCGCCGGAAGCTCCGGCGACGGACGGCCCGCTTCACTTTTGCCCTTACTGCGGCGCCCGGCTCGGCGACAGCTTCGCCTTCTGTGCCGCCTGCGGAAAAAAGCTGCCGGAGCGCAGCTGAGCAAACACTCAATATAGTACTGAGGTGATACCATGAAAATCGGAATGCAGTTTGCCATGCCGGCAGAGCTTCACGCGCTGCCCGGCGCCAGGGATCTGGAGCCCTTTGAGATCGTTTCCGGCGTTCCCCTCTACCGGGTGGCGGAGGACATCATCGCCTGCGCCGGCGGCATCGGCAAGGTCAACGCCGCCATGAGCGCGGAGGTCCTGTGCCTCCACTGCGGCGTGGACATGATCGTCAACGCCGGTGTGGCCGGGTGCGCAACGGACCTTCCCACCGGGAGTCTGGTGGTCCCCTCGGAGTTCCTCCAGCACGACATGGACACCACCGCCATCGGCGACCCCGCCGGCCACGTGTCCACCGTGGACCGGCTGACCTTCCCCACCTGGAAGCCGGAGCGGTGCCGGGCACTGCTGCGGGAGCTCGGCGTGGAGACCTTCACCGGGCGCGTCGCCACGGGGGACTGGTTCGCCACCCTCTGCGACCGGGCCCGCTGGATCCGGGACACCTTCGATCCCCTGCTGCTGGAGATGGAGGGCTGCGCCGTTGCCCAGGTGTGCCTGCGCAACAACGTGCCCTTCGTGGCGCTGAAATCCGTATCGGACCACCTCTTCGCCGAAAACCAGGTGGAGGAGTATTTCGACTTTGGCCAGGCGCTGGAAAACTTGGGGCGGGTGCTGCTGCCCTTCGTTCTGGCCCTGCAAAAGGAGGCGCTGTGATGGAACGGATCGCCAGCTTCACCGTGGACCACGAGCGCCTGGAACCGGGGCTTTACTACTCCCGGCGGGACGGAGACATCGTAACCTTGGACCTGCGGTTCAAAAAGCCCAACACGGGAGACCTGCTCAGCAACAGTGAGCTGCACTCCGTGGAGCACCTCATCGCCACCCTCCTGCGCAATTCCCAGGACAAGGAGGCCGTCATCTACTTCGGGCCTATGGGCTGCCAGACAGGGTTCTATTTCCTCTTTGACAATCGGCTCCTCTCCTGCGAGGGGGCCATCGACCTTCTGCGGCAGGTCTTTGCCGCGGCGGCGGAGTGGGACGGCGAGATGCCGGGAAAGTCGTCCCGAGAGTGCGGAAATTACCGCAACCTGGACGTAGAGACCGGCCGGGCCACCTGCCGCTTCTACGCAGATCTCATCCAAAACTGGACAGTGGAGCGCCTCTCCTACGAGGCGTGAAGCGCCGCCGGTCCCTCCCCGTTGGGGGAGGGCTTTTCGTGTCCTGCTGGCGGGCACGGAGCGGCGAGGAGGCGCAGTATGCGGCCCTGACTTTGCGCTTCAGGCGATGTTTGCTGTGCGCCTTCCAGAGGCTTCCTGGTCTTCCAGGACTTGCATTTGCAAAAAGGTTACAAAAGGGTTACAATCAAAACCGTCCTCGAGAGACAAATCCATATCAGGAGGTCGGCAAGATGTGCAATTTTAACGGCTGCTCGATCTGGCAGATCCTGTGCCAGCTTTGCGGCTTCGGCTGCTGAACATGACCGGCGGCTTCGTGCCGCGCAAGGGTCCGGGACCCCCCATCGGCGGGGCCCCGGGCCCCTTTTTGCCGCTCCCGCAGCCGCATATCTGTACTCCGGCGGACCTTTCTGAAAGGGCTTGTATTTTGCGTAAGAAGCCCGTATAATGGAACCATCAATTCTCAAAAGCAGGAGTTATCACTGTCATGCAGAAACAACCGCGTATTTTGGTCGTGGGCAGCTTTGTTATGGATGTCATCGCCACCACGGAGCAGGTGCCCAAGTCCTCCCAGACCGTTTACGGAAAGTCCTTTCACATGGCCCCCGGCGGCAAAGGCGCCAACCAGGCCCTGCAATGTGCCCGTCTGGGCGCTGATGTCACCATGATGGGCTGCGTGGGCGACGATCTTTTTGGCAAGGAACTGCTGGCCGTTCCCCAGGCCGCCGGTGTGGACGTGAGCCGCGTGGTGGTGCGGGAGGGCGTCTACTCCGGCGTGGGCCACGTGACGCTGGAGGTCACGGACCACACCGCCCAAAACCGCATCGTGGTCATTTCTGGCGCCAACCTGACACTGACGGTGGAAGAGGTGGCCTGGATCCAGCAGGAGATCAGAAGCTACGACATGGTGCTCCTCCAGCTGGAGGTGCCGCTGGAGGTGAACCGGGCCGTGGCCGGCTGGGCCAAGGAAGCCGGCGTGCCGGTGATGCTGAACCCCGCCCCCGCAACAGACCTGGACGACACGCTGCTGCGCTTGGTCTCCTACCTGACCCCCAACGAGCAGGAGGCCTCCATGGAGACCGGCATTCCCCTGGGGCAGGATGAAAACGGCCCCAAAAAGGAGGACCTGCAAAAAATCGCCGCCGCCCTGTGGAGCCGGGGAGTGGAAAACGTCATCATGACCCTGGGCAGCAGCGGCTCCGCCGTGGTGGGAGCCGACTCCATCCGCTACATCCCCTGCGTACACATGGACCATGTGGCGGACCCCACCGCCGCCGGGGACTCCTTCGTGGGGGCCCTGTCCGTGGGGCTGACGGCCGGCCTCTCCCAGGAGGACGCCCTCCGCTTCGCCAGCTACACTGCCGCCATCACCGTGTCTCGCATGGGGGCCATGCCCTCCCTGCCCACATTGGAGGAAGTGCTGGCTCTGATGAAGGAGCGAGGCGAGGCGCTGGCCGCCCATCCGGCGCTGGTGGGACTGCGCGCATAAACGACCGGACCGGTCCCTCAGGGGACCGGTCCGAACCTCATAGGAGGCGGGATATGCATACGCTCATCTGCTTCGGCGATTCCAATACCTACGGCTATGATCCCCGCTCTCCCCTGGGCGGGCGCTTTGCGCCGGACCTTCGGTGGACGGGACGGCTCACTGGCTGGGCCGTACACGAGGCAGGGCAGAACGGGCGGACCATTCCCTGCCGCCCCGGTGAATTGGCGGAGCCCTCCCGTCTGGCTGCCGCCCTGGAGCCGGGCGGGCGCTTGTTGGTGATGCTGGGAAGCAACGACCTTCTGCTGGGCCGCTCCGCTCCGGAGACGGCGGCGCGGATGGCCTCGTTTTTGCGCACGCTCCCCGCCGCTGTGCCGCTGCTGGTGGCGCCGCCGCCTCTGCGCCGGGGCACGTGGGTGCGGGAGCCGGACCTCCCGGGCGCGTCCCGTCAGCTCTCCCGGCTGTACGAAGACCTTGCGGAGGAACTGGCCATCCCCTTCGCGGACGCCGGTGCGTGGGGCGTGGAGACTCTGTTCGACGGCGTCCACTTCTCCGAGGCCGGCCACCGGTCCTTCGCCGCGGACCTGCAGGCGGCATTGGACCGGCTGTGAGGGGCTGATCCACAGACGTCGGTTTGCCCGGTCCTATCCGGGACGGTGACCGGCCAGGTCCCCGTGAACAAAAGCAAAGAAAGACACGCGCTTGCGTGTCTTTCTTTTTGGTGACCCGGCGGGGATTCGAACCCCGGACCCACTGCTTAAAAGGCAGTTGCTCTGCCGACTGAGCTACCGGATCAGGCCTCTTATCAAAACGCCGGAGGGCGCAGATCTCTGGCTGGGACGGCTGGACTCGAACC
>JAFUGI010000154.1 GCA_017469475.1 Oscillibacter sp.
AGCTGGCGTGAAGGTACGATCCGCAGCATCCTGTCCAACGAGAAATACTGCGGGGATGTGCTCTACCAGAAGACCTATACGACCAGCTATATCACCCACAAATCGGCCAAAAACAACGGTGTACTCCGGCAATACAGGTGGGAAAACGATCATCCCGCAATCATCGAAAAGAAACGATGGTTAGAAGCCCAAGAGCTTTTGAAAACACATAGAGGACGATCCGGCCCTCACAGCGTCAAGTCGATAGCGCAGAGAATAATTTTCTACCGTATCAATTATGGCCGTCTGGCTGGGTATTACCTCATCGACCCGGAATGGGATAAAGAGGCGCGGGAGAAATTTCTTGCTCTAATGGACGAAATCCAAACAACCAGCCTCATTGAAGGCCAATATCATGAAAAGGAGTAAACAACTATGGCATTCGATTTTTCTTCCATCACCCTTGAGGTCATCGACATTAACACCAACGCCGATCCCGACCTGTATATCAATCAGAACGGCATTACGTTCAGCAAGCGCGTTCTGGAGGATATGAACTATCCGCAGAATGTCCAGTACTGCACCGATCCGGCTCATGCTGTTTTTGCAATTCGGGTCTGCAAGAGCAATGAAGCCAGGGCCACGCCTTTCTGCAAGCCTCGCGCCGAGCAGACCACTACCTACAGCACCGGCAACAAGAATTTGAAGGACGTGATCTGCAAGATGATTCCCAACTATGACCGTAAGACGCGGTATAAGGTGACCGGCCACTATGATCCGGATGGCAAAACCATGTATTTTGTCATGACGGAAGCCGAGGTTTCCGAGTTTCGGAAGACGCCCGGCGAAGCGGAAGAATAAGCATTTCTCTCCACGCTGATACGGTCACAGGCCGTTAAATCAGCGGAGGCCATGTCCATTCCGGGCATGGCCTTTTTTACGGCATTTCGATTTTTCCGTGCTGTTTCTCAAAATCTTCAATGGCTTTTCGGATCAGATAAATCACTTCCCCGTTAGCCGAGCGCCCTTCATACTGCGATATATAATGTAGCTTGTAATGCAGCTCGCTGTCGATCCGCAGGCCAAGGTGCTTGTCCTTTTCTCTTTTCGTTATATCCATATATCTAACCTCTTTGTACTTGATAGAAGATAATTTGAGTTTATTTCAAGTACATGTTAGAATGTGCAATGTGTACTCGATTTAAGTACAGAATAATTGCAGGGAGAGATAGATATGCAGATAGACGGCAGAGCCTACTTCGTGGAACGTCCCCGGCGTTTGGAGGATCTACAGATCCCGCATCTGATAGACCGGGAGCGCCCGTACCGTATTGTCGCCACGGTGGAGCTGCGGAAGATCGACTATGAAAACTTCATTACCGACATGCTGGCAGACCGGCAATTCATCGAGGATCAAGGCCAAGACTGCAAGGCCGGAGATGTATGGGACTGCTTGCTTGTGCGGCAGCGAAACCGCACGGGCGGCGTGCTAGTGCTGCCGGAGCAGGACTGTTTCGTGTCGTGGGCTGCGTATGTGCCGGAGGCTGATATATAAAAAGATGGCCGCGTCTGTTCTGGACGCGGCCTTAATATGCACTTTGAGTTAACTTGTTTTAGGTTAAATAAATTATTGACTTTGTGGAAAACCCGTGGTAATATAAGGGACAAAGGAGGTTGAGACTATGGCATACACACGTTTTGGTGAGTTCGTCCGCATCCTGCGGATCAAACACCACGAAGTCATGGGCGACATGGCAAAAATGCTCGGCGCTTCCCTCCCGTTTTTGTCTTCTGTCGAGAACGGCAAGAAGAATGTTCCCGCTGATTGGGCTGATAAGATCGCGGCGCATTATGGCTTGACGCCATCGGAGAGGCAAGAATTGGACGAGGCAATCGAGGAATCCAAGATCCAATACAAGATCCCTACCCAGAACGCCGGGTACACCCAGCGTAGGGCTGCCATGCAGTTTGCACGTTCATTCGACGAGATGGATGACGAAACTGCCATGAAAATTCTGGAGCTTCTTAGCAAAAAGGATGGTGACAACCAGTAAATGGATTACAAAACGAAACCTACCAGCCGGGAGGATCTGCGGCGGTACTCAAAACTGTTTCGCAAGTTATTTGATGTGCCGCTGACTGGCTCTTTCCCGGTGTTGCAAGCTCTGGATCGCGTAAGTGATATTTTCAGCGGTTGCAATTATATCGTGGTGGAGGACAAGCATCTTCCACCCCAAACGATGGCCCGCTGCGTTCCCAATGAATACAACGGGTTTACCATCGAGATCAAGGAATCGGTGTACAGGGGGGCCTATGAAAAACAGGTCGGAGCATTCCTTGGCTTTATCTGCCACGAGATTTGCCACGTCTTCCTGTTCAAGATCGGTTTTACACCTGTGTATGAGCGTGCATTTGCCGAAAAGGAGCTTCGCCCCTATGAGAGCGTCGAGTGGCAGGCCAAGGCCCTGTGCGCTGAGGTGATGATCCCCTACGACGAGAGTCGCGGGATGACCCAGCAGGCAATTATAGACACGTACACCGTGTCCAAGGGTTTTGCCAAAGCACGCCGCAATCTGGAAAGGCGGTGAGGCCATTGCTTGTGTTTAACTGCATAAGAAAAGCACCGCATTGATTGTTGGAGCAACCAATACGATGCTTGTCTCCGAGTATTTCTACCCGTAGTCTGGTGTAACTATTGTAGAAGAACTCGGAGCGAAAGTCAAGAAAAATTCCCGGTTATCCGCAAAAAACTCTTGACTTTCAACAATTCTGCGTCTCCGAGTATTTCTACCTGTAGTCTGGTAAATTACATCTGAGATCCTCGGAGGCGCGGCCTCAGGGCAAATCTTTCTACAAGGCACAACTATGCCCTGTTGACTGTGCCGACAAGGAGATTTTTATGTCTCAGATGAAATGTATTCGCGCCGGGTGTAAGGATGTCTGGAACGCCTATATGTGCGTAGGCGCATCTTTCACCGAACGGGATATCCCGACCTGCCCCACAACGGCGACCACGCCGCCATCAAAGATCATTCTGTGGGATGAGGCCAAGCACATATACAAAAACGCGCTTGCCCGGAATGATAGGGACTTCTTCTACGATGCCGTTGTCTGTTTCTACATGGACGACTACAAATTTGACGGCCCTCGCGGAATTTGGCATGACAGCGCTCATGCGCTAAAAGTCCTCAGTCATTTTGCAGGCGTTATCACTCCAGATTTCTCGACCTACCAAGACTTCCCGGAGCCGATCAAGATTTACAATACTTATCGGATGCGCGCTTTCGGGTATTGGCTCGGGAAAAATGGGGTGCCCGTTACCAACAACGTCCGCTGGGGCACCGCAGAGTCCTATCGCTATTGCTGGGATGGCATACCGAAAAACAGCATGGTAGCGATTGGAACAGCCGGGGGTAGCCCGCGTAGGCTGGCTGATCGCCGTCGCTTTGAGGACGGGCTTTATGAGATGGTACGTGTCTTACGGCCTCATACCATTCTCGTTTATGGGTCTGACCAGTACACATGTTTTGATGTGCTGCGAGCGCAGGGAGTACGCATCTTAGCATTCCCCAGCAAAACCGCTGAGGCCTTTGAACGGAGGCGGGCGGTATGAGCAAGAGCTTTAGTAATCTGTTCCACGGGACGGGCGGTGCCTCGGCAAAGGTGTGGGACGATATCACGCAGACGCAGCCGAATTATCCGGGTACGGAGATCCCGCGATCTTTCATCATCAAGACTGATGGTGAAACGCTGTGGGTACACGCGAATGCAACAGAGCACATGGCAGACTATATAATCAAGCAGGTCAACACCGGGCATTCGTCTGAGCCTACTAAACTGGCAGCCCAAATCATGCTCTATGACATGCAGCAGTCCTTGTCCGTTATTACAAAAAAGGGGATTCCCTACGGGCGGATTGTGCATCATGGGAATTGGGACTTTATCATCAGCAAGCCCCGGAACGGGGAGCCGTATGACGCAGTTATCCATGCGTTCATCAAGAAATGAGGAGGACACCTTATGACTATCACAAACAATGTTGTAAATAGATCTGTCGTTCTGACAGATTATATCCCCCTGCAAGTCCGTACCGAAAAAGAGTGCAGAGAAGTGGAGTACTGTTCTTTCCGTAAAAGCGATACGTCCTTGCTGGAGCTTGCCTTTGACCAGACTGATCAGCTCGTCCATCGAATCACCTTGCTCCTTTGTGCTGATTATCGGCAAACAGCGGAAGAGTATCAGCTTCCGGCAGACTGCGTAAAAGGAGATCTGCTGATGGATTCTTCGACAGATATTGATACAGCCGTATTCTCCTGTGTCATCTATAGTAATGCTGTGCGAATCACCGTTTCCGATTTGCCTGTCTGCAAGTCCGTGCTCGCTGACAACATCGTTTGGGGGCTGTCTGAACACAGCGAGTTGGTTTCCCTGTGTTTGATTGACGAGACAGGAAAAGCCTCAGAACATTGCAATCTGGAGCTGTCCAGCAATCAGTAAATCGTAACAGTTGAATAAGTCTTCGTAAAGCAAAAAAGCACCTGTACCATGCACGGATTTGTCCGCTGCTGGTACAGGTGCGTTCGTTTTCTCTATTGGTGTCATGGCGGGCTTCATGTGAGGTGTAAATAAGGTGTAAAACAGATGTAAGGTTTGTTGCGGCAACCAAGAAAACCTTGATTTTTCAAGGCTTTCCTGCCTCGTTCACATGTTGCCGGTATATTGCCCAGATATTGCCCCAGCAAATAAATAGGATTATTATCATGTGAACTTTTTCTCCCAGAAATCGGAGAAATCACAAGGTGCAAACTGGGTGCAAACGCGAAGCGGAACGGTCAAAAACCCTTGAAAACACAGGGAAAATCAGCTTTTGTTAAAGGCTTCCCGTGGCAAACGAATAGCAGCTTTATCATATCCGCCTCCTCCCGAGGGCCTTTTTTGCCCCGCGTCCTTGCCACAGGGGACTCACTCGCCCTCCGGCAGGTCCACCACCGTCACCTCATGGCCGGTGTGGGGCAGGAGGGTGCGCAGCACGTCCTCCGTTTTCAGCTTCAGGCTGCTGGTGCAGATGCAGGGGTGGCAGCTGATATACTCTGTGGAATAGGTATCCCGGTCCATCAAAAGCCGGACCCGGTGCTCCCGGTCGTTAGCAAGACCCAAGAGGGTGGCGGAGCCCGGCGTGCAGTGCAGCAGCTCCCAAAGGGCGTCCTCCGGCGCGAAGGAGAGGCGGGCGGAGCCGATCTGCCGGCTCAGGTCCTTGGTGTGAAAGGGCTTGTGGGGCGGCATGCAGAGGAGATAGAACTGGGTTTTTTGCCGGTTGCAGAGAAACAGGTTCTTGCACACCGGGATGCCCAACACGGCGGCCACGGCGTCACATTTTTCCATGTTGTCCGCCGGGTCGCCGGAGACCCGGTCATAGTCGATGCCCAGCTCCTCCAGCAGGGCAAAGGCCGCCGCCTCTTGGGGAAGAAGCTCCCCCTCCGGGCGGGTGTTGTGGTACAGGGAAGAGACCTTCATTGCGCTCCCTCCGTTTCCAGCAGCTGCTCGCCGGAGCAATAGATGTCCCCGGCGCCCACGGTCAGGATCAGGTCGCCGGGCCGGGCCAAGGCGCGCAGCTCCTCCGTGGTTTGGGCCAGGGTGGGGCAGTACACGGCGCCCGGGATTTGGCGGCACAGGTCGGCGGAGGAGATGCCCAGGGTGTTTTGCTCCCGGGCGGCGTAGATCTCCGCCACCACGGCAACATCCGCCAGCTTCAGCTCCTCCACAAAGCGGTCGAAGAGCTTGGCGGTGCGAGAGTAGGTGTGGGGCTGGAAGGCGACGATCAGCCGCTGATAGCCCAGGGTCCGGGCGGTGGTCAGCAGGGCGTGGAGCTCGTCAGGGTGGTGGGCATAGTCGTCGTAGACCTCCGCCCCGTGGAAGCGCCCCTTGTACTCGAACCGCCGGGCGGCGCCGGTAAAGGCGGCCAGTCCCTCTTCAACAGCGGAGCCGGGCAGGCCCAGCACGTAGGCGGCGGAGGCGGCGGCCAGGGCGTTGAGCACGTTGTGGCGGCCGTAGACATGGAGCTGAACGTGGGCATACACCGCGCCGTGGACCACCACGTCGAAGGAGGGGGCGCCCTGCTCGTTCAGGTTGGCGGCGGTGCAGTCCGCCTCGTGGTCCAGGCCGAAGGTGAAGCGCGGCCGCTCCAGTCCCGCCACGGCCTCCATGGCGCTTTCGTTGTCGGCGTTCACCACCACGCAGCCCTCCGGCGGCACCAGCTCCGCGAAGCGGCGGAAGGAGCGCTGAATGTCCTTCAGGTCCTGGAAAAAGTCCAGGTGGTCCTCCTCCACATTCAAAATCACCGCCACGGTGGGGAAGAAGTAGAGGAAGCTGTTGCAGTACTCACAGGACTCTAAAATGATGGTGTCGCCCTTTCCCACCCGGTACCCGGCGTGGAGGGCGGGCAGCGTCCCGCCGATCATCACCGTGGGGTCCTGGCCGGCGGCCAGAAAGATGTGGGTGCACATGGAGGTGGTGGTGGTCTTTCCGTGGGTACCGGAGACGCACAGGGCATGGGCGTAGCGGCGCATGATGGCGCCCCAGCCCTCCGCCCGCTCATACACGGGGATGCCCCGGGCGATGGCCCCGGCGATCTCGGGATTGCTGTCGTGGGCGGCGGCGGTGCGGATCACAAAATCGCACTGGCCCAGGTTTTCCGCGTTGTGGCCAATGGCCACGGGGATACCCAGCTGCCGCAGGTGCTGCACGGGGGCGCTCTCGTTCATGTCGGAGCCCTGGACGCGTAGGCCCATCCGCTGCAGCACCTCTGCCAGCGGACACATGGAGACGCCGCCGATGCCCACCAGATGGACAAGGACACCGGGGCGGAGATAGTCGTCAATGGGTGCGTGGTTCCTCATGGAGGCGGTCATCCTTTCCGAAGGGAGGCCGGCGTACTGCCTCCCATTGTAGCGTTTCAGGCAAACTATTATAATGCAAGCGCCGGGAAATTGCAACTGAAAAGAGAAAGATGCCGCACATATCCGGGAGTTTGGAGAAGGGAGGGACCCTCTTGCGGGGCGCCGCCGCAAAAACGGGCCGATAGAGGGAGGGCCCCCGCTTCACAAATCCGCTCCGCTGTGGTATGTTGATAGAAAAGCGCGGAGGCGCTGCAGGGGGCCTGCTCCGGAAGCGGAGCAGAGGAGATGCGCCGGCTGCGGGACGGAAGAGAATGGTCGGCCCTTCCTGCGGGGATACGGCCCGCGAGGAAGAGGAAGAACGGAGGAGACAGGATGGTTTCAATGCCGGAGGAGGTCCGCGCTGTGCTGACGGCGCTGGAGGCAGCGGGACACGAGGCGTGGTGCGTGGGCGGCTGCGTGCGGGATACGCTCCTGGGCCGGACCCCGGAGGATTGGGACGTGACCACCGACGCTCTGCCAGAGGAGACCATGGCCCTCTTTGCCCCGGCGGCCATTCCCACCGGCCTACAGCACGGCACGGTGACGGTGCGCCGCGGCGGTCGGGGGGTGGAGATCACCACCTACCGGGTGGACGGGGCGTACCACGACCACCGCCGCCCGGATGGCGTGACCTTCACCCGGTCTCTGCGGGAGGACCTGGCCCGGCGGGATTTCACCGTCAACGCCATGGCCATGGACCTGCGGGGAACGCTCCGGGACCCCTTCGGCGGACGGGAGGACCTGATGGGCGGCGTTTTGCGCTGCGTGGGGGAGCCGGAGCGGCGGCTTGAGGAGGATGCGCTGCGTATTTTGCGGGGGCTTCGCTTTGCGTCGGTCCTGGGCCTTGCAGTCCACCCCGACACGGCCGCCGCCATTCATGACCGGCGGCAGCTGCTGGCCGCCATCGCACCGGAGCGAATCTGGACGGAGCTGTGCAAGCTCCTGTGCGGGGACAACGCGGCGGAGGTGCTGCGTCGATTCCCGGATGTGGTGGCCGTCTTCTGGCCGGAGGCGTCGGCCATGGTGGGCTTTGAGCAGCAGAACATCCACCACTGCTACGATGTGTGGGAGCACAGCCTCCATGCGTTGGAGGCGGTGCCGCCGGACCTGATTTTGCGCTGTACCATGCTGCTCCACGATATTGGAAAGGTAGAAACCTTTACAGTGGATGACACCGGTGTGGGCCACTTTTATGGCCACGGCGAGCGCAGCGCCGCCCTGGCGGACGACCTTCTGCGCCGCCTCCGGTGCGCCAACGAGCTGCGCCGCCGCATCGTCCGCCTGGTGGCCTGGCACGACCGGGACATCCCCCGGACGGAGCGGGCCGTCCGCCGGGCCTTGGCGGCCCTGGGGGAGGAGGACCTGCGCCGGCTGATCTGGGTGAAACGGGCGGACAATCTGGCCCAGGCGCCGGAGTTTCGCTTCCGCCAGCAGGAGATCGACCGGGGCGAGGCGATCTTGGAGGACCTGCTCGCCCGCCGCGCCTGCGTCACCCTGCGGGACCTGGAGGTGGACGGGCGGGACCTGATGGCCCTGGGCTTTTCCGGCCCCGCCATTGGCGCGGCCCTCCACCAGCTTCTGGACCGGGTCATCGACGGCGCCCTGCCCAACGAACGGGAGGCGCTGCTTGCCGCAACAGAAGGAATGACAAGGGAATTTCCTTCACAGAAAAACAAGGGATAGACACCGCAAAACGAGAGGCAGAGCCCCCCGAACCTGGGACCCAGGGTCCTCCGCACATGGCGGCAGGGACAAGGCCAAAAACACCAAGGCAAAAAACAGCATGACCGCTCTGGCAGGGGTTTGCCCCCTGCCAGAGCCAAGCAGGCACGGCGCCCATCTCGCGCCGTGCCTGCCTGCGCGCTGTGCCCGGTTTGCGCTGTGTTCTCTTCTGGCCGCCGGGCCGTTCCCGCTGTACTCTGCTTCACGACCCCGTCCGCTGTCCCCATCTGCACCCGCCTGCCGCGCCTTGCATACCATGGGGCGAGAGGGGGCGCGGAGATGGTATTTGGCGTCATTGGGGGCGACCGGCGCTACACGGCGCTATCGCGGCTGTTGGAGGAGGATGGGCACCGGGTGTGGGCCTGGGGTCAGGAAGGGACGGCAGACGCCCCTCTGCCGGAGCAGGCGCTCTCGGCAGAGACGGTGGTGCTGCCCATTCCACTTTGCCGGGCGGACGGCACCCTCAACTGCGGCGGTCCACCCCTGCGAACGGAGGAGGTCTTTCGCCGCCTGTCGCCATGGCAGCGTCTCCTGGCGGGGCAGGTCCGACCGGAGCAGCACCGGGAGGCCGCCCGGCAGGGATTGCGCCTGACGGACTACCTTGGTTATGAGCCGCTGACTGTTGCCAACGCGGCCATCACCGCCGAGTGCGCCCTGCAAACGGCCATGGACCGCCTGGAGGGCACGCTCCTGGGAAGGTCCTGCCTGGTGCTGGGCTTTGGCCGGATCGGGAGGCTCCTGGCCTTCCGGCTCCACGGCCTGGGCGCCCGGGTGAGCGCCGCCGCCCGCAGGGAGGAGGACCGCGCCTGGGTCCGCGCCTATGGCTGGCAGGCGCTGGATACCGGCCACCTCGCTGGGACCCTTTCCGCCTTCGGTGCGGTCTTCAACACGATCCCCTCTCCCATCCTGGACCGGGCGCTTTTGGAGGAGCTGCCGCGAGAGTGCCTGTTAGTGGACCTTGCCACCGTGCCCGGCATCGACTTTGACACGGCAGAGGCTCTGGGGCGTTCCGCCGTCTGGGCCCGGGGCCTGCCGGGAAGGCAGGCTCCCTCTGCCGCGGCGGCGGCCATCCGGGATGCGATATACCATATTTTGGAAGAATGAGGTGACCTGGATGAGAAAGGAACGGGTCGGCTTTGCCATGTGCGGCTCCTTCTGCACCCATCAGGCGGTTTTGAAGGCCCTGGAGCAGCTGACGGAGCGGTACGAGACGGTGATCCCCATCGCCTCAGAGACGGCCGCCTTTACCGACACGCGCTTCGGCGCGTCGGAGGATCTGCTGGACCGACTGGAAGCGCTGACGGGGAACGAGGTCCTGTGCGACCTTGCGTCGGTGGAGCCCATCGGCCCCAAGGGGCTTTTGGATGTGCTGGTCATCGCCCCGGCCACCGGCAACACCATCGCCAAGCTGGCTGCCGGCATCACGGATACCGCCGTCACCATGGCGGCCAAGGCCCACCTGCGCAACGACCGGCCGGTGGTGGTCGCGGTGTCCAGCAACGACGGCCTGGCCGCCGGGGCCCGGAACATCGGCGAGCTGCTGGCGCGAAAGCACTACTACTTCGTGCCCTTCGGACAGGACAGCGCGGAGAAGAAGCCCAGCTCTCTGGTGGCGGACTTCTCCCGCATTCCGGACACAGTGGACGCGGCGCTGGAGGGGCGGCAGCTCCAGCCGGTGCTGCTGCGCTGAGAGATCCGCCCCGGACCAAAGGTGGTCCGGGGCGGTCGGCTTTTAGAGCGGTCAGAAAGGCGGGAGAGCTGTCAAAAGGAAGAGCAATCAAAAGAGGGAGCCCTTGCGGGCGGCCTCCTCCAGCGACAGGAGCTGCTGCTTTCGCTCGATCCCGCCGGCGTAGCCCACCAGGCGCCCGTCCTTTCCCACCACGCGGTGGCAGGGGATCACGATGAGGATGGGGTTTCGGTTGTTGGCCATGCCCACCGCCCGGGCCGCGCCGGGGTTTCCAATGGCGGCGGCGACCTCTCCGTAGCTGCGCTTCTCCCCGTAGGGGATGGCCTGCAGGGCCTCCCATACGCGCATCTGGAAGGGGCTCCCCTTCAGGGAGAGGGGCAGGGAGAAGCACTGCCGCCTGCCGGCAAAGTACTCCTCCAACTGCGCGGCGGCCTCCGAAAGGAAGGCGTCCTGCGCCGCCGACTCCGGCGCGTCCTCGCCATCCTCCACAAAGCGGAGGGAGGTGAGGCCCGCCTCGTCCGCCTCTATGCGGAGCCGGCCCGCCGGAGTGTCCACAAAGCGGCAGGGGCGCAGCAGCGACTGCTGGGCCCGGTACTCCGAGGGGGTCAGGCCAGCATGCTTTTTGAAAAACACCGTGAAGGCAGAGGGGGTCTCCAGTCCCACGGCCAGGGCAACGTCCGTCACCCGCTGCCCCTGAGAGAGGAGCTCCGATGCCCGGCGAACGCGCACCTGGGCTGTATACTCCTCCGGCGATAGGCCATACTGGGCCTCGAAGAGGGCTGTCAGATGCCGCCGGGAGACGCCCAGGGCGCCCAGCTCCTCCCGGAGTCTCGCGGGCTGGGCAAAGTCTCGCTCCATGAGATCACGGGCCCGGGTGGCCAGCTCCTCTGCCGGGGCGAAGGACAAAAGGTCCGGCCGGCACCGCTTGCAGGGTCGAAAACCCGCCTGCTCCGCCGCCTCCCGGCTGGGGAAGAACCGCACGTTTTCCCGCCGGGGCGTTCGGGAGGGGCAGGAGGGCCGGCAGTAGACGCCGGTCGTGCGCACTCCGTAGTAAAAAACGCCGTCGTACTGGGCGTCGCCGGAGGTCACGGCGCGCCAGTAGGTCTGTTCATCCATGTTTGGCACCTTCTTTCCCCTTCAGTATACCAGCGCCGCACCTCCGGCGCTTTTCCGGTTGTAGGGTCTCATTTTCTCCAGTATAACATGCTCACCGCCCCAAATCCACCGAAAAGCGCTCCTTTTGCCGTCAGCTTGGAAAGCACTGGACATTTTTCCAGGAAGCGGGTAATATAGATGCTGCGGCGCCGCAGCAAAAAGCGGGCGCGAAAAGCACCAACACCGGGAGTGTGACGATATGGGAAAGTATTTCGGAACAGACGGTTTTCGCGGCAAGGCGGGCGAGGGACTGACCGCCGCTCATGCCTATGAGATCGGCCGCTTCCTCGGCTGGTATTATGGCCGGGAAAAGCGGGCCAGCATCGTGGTGGGCAAGGATACCCGCCGCTCCAGCTACATGTTGGAGTACGCCATCAGCGCCGGCATGGCAGCCTCCGGGGCGGATGTGTATCTGCTCCACGTGACCACCACGCCGTCGGTCTCCTATGTGACCCGCATCGACGGGTTCGACTGCGGCGTGATGATCAGCGCCAGCCACAACCCCTTCTATGACAACGGCATCAAGCTGATGAACCGGGAGGGGGAGAAGATGGACGAGGCCACCATCCGCCTGGTGGAGGACTATCTGGACGGCCATCTGGAGATGGACGGCCGGGCCTGGCCGGAGCTTCCCCTGGCGTCGGACGACCGGGTGGGCAGCATCGTGGACCACGCCTCCGGCCGCAACCGGTACATGGGCTACCTTATCTCCCTGGCTCTGTATTCTTTCAAGGGAAAGCGGGTGGCGCTGGACTGCGCCAACGGCAGCGCCTGGAGTATCGCGCCCCACGTGTTCGAGGCCCTGGGGGCGGACACCCACGTCATCAACAACCGCCCCGACGGGCTGAACATCAACCTGGACGCCGGCTCCACCCACATCGAGGGGCTGCGGCAGTATGTGGTGGAGAACCACATGGACGTGGGCTTCGCCTTTGACGGCGACGCGGACCGTTGCCTGGCGGTGGATGAAAAGGGCCGCCTGGTGGACGGGGACCAGATCCTCTACCTCTACAGCCGGTACATGAAGGAGCGGGAGAAGCTGCGCACCAACACCGTGGTCACCACGGTGATGAGCAACTTCGGGCTCTACAAGGCCCTGGACGCGGCGGGCATCGGCTACGCCAAGACCGCCGTGGGGGATAAGTACGTCTATGAGTACATGGTGCAGCACGGCTGCCGCCTGGGCGGCGAGCAGTCCGGCCACATCATCTTCTCCAAGTATGCCCGCACGGGGGACGGTATCCTGGCCGCCCTGAAGGTCATGGAGGTCATGATGGCCAAGAAGGAGGAGCTCAGCCGCCTGGTGGAGCCGGTGACCATCTATCCCCAGGTGCTCCTCAACGTCCGTGTGAAGGACAAGGACGCGGCCCAGACGGACCCCGCCGTGGCAGCGTCCGTTGCCGCCGTGGAGGTGGAGCTGGGAGACGGGGGCCGCATCCTGGTGCGTCCCTCCGGCACGGAGCCGTTGGTGCGGGTCATGGTGGAGGCGGAGACGGAGGAGCGCTGCCGGGCTCTTGCCCAGCAGGTGGCGGATACCATCCGCGCCCAGGGCCACGCCCTGTAAGAGGACCCGAAGAAGACGCGCTGCCGCCTCCGGAGACCTGTCCTCCGGGGGCGGTCCTCTGCTCCGACCGGGCGGGTTAGCCGCGGCAAAGAGAGAAAGTTAGTATTATGCAACTTTTTATAGTTAAATAAGGCTAATTTTAGAAGAAAAAATTATCCTTGACAAACTTTTGCCTGCCGTTTTATCATAGGGACATTCCAAAGAGGGATCATCCCCCGGAAGCTGCCGGAGGGATACGGCGAGGGGCGAGAGGATCGCCCCGGGCTTACCAACTCCTCGTCGAGTGCGCAGCACGTTTCGTACTCGACGATCACAAACTCACATAGAAAGGAAACGATCATCATGTTCCAGTTCAAACACCTCGCCCTGTTTGCAGGCGGCACGCTTTTGGGCTCCGCGGGCTTCAAGCTGCTTGCCAGCAAGGATGCCCAAAAGGCCTACACCCATGTGACGGCCGCGGCCCTGCGCTGCAAGGACAGCGTCATGACCACGGTGGACAAGATGCAGGAGGCTGCCGGCGACATCCTGGCCGACGCCAAGGAGATCAACGAAAAGCGCGCCGCCGCGGCCGAAGTGGTGGAAGACGCCCCGGAAGAGGCCTGACCAAAGCCGCAAGAGCGCATCGCAAGGGAGCCGCGCTGGGAGCGACTCCCTTGTGTGATGCTGCGCGGAAGAAAGAGGGATCGTATGCGTTGTGTGATCTTACATGAGAGCCGGGGACGGCTGCGCCTCCACCTGTGCCAGAGCCGAATGACAATCCGCCAGGCGGACCTTCTGGACCTGTACCTGACGGAGCAGCCCTTCGTCCAGTCGGTGCGGGTCTATGAGCGCACCGCCGACGCCGTGATCTGCTATCAGGGCGGCCGGGACGCGGTGCTGGCGGCCCTGAGCCGCTTTTCTTATGAGAGCGCGGACCTTGCCCGCCGCCTGCCGGAGAACAGCGGCCGGGAGCTGAACCGGCAGTACCAGGGGCGGATGCTGAGTCTGGTGGGGTGGAAGCTGCTGCGGCGGCTGTTCCTGCCCGCCCCGCTGCGGGCGGCTTACGCTGTTTTTCGCGCCCTGCGCTACTTGGGCCGGGGCCTTCGGTGCCTGCTGCGGGGCAGGCTCCAGGTGGAGGTGCTGGACGCCCTTTCCATCGGCGTCTCCCTTTTGCGGGGGGACTTTGCCACGGCGGACTCCGTCATGTTCCTTTTGGGTGTGGGAGAGCTCTTGGAGGAATGGACCCACAAAAAGTCCGTGGGGGACCTGGCCCGCAGCATGTCCTTGAACGTGGAGCGGGTGTGGCAGGTGACGCCGGAGGGCGACGTGCTGGTTTCGCTGCACGACGTGCACGCCGGGGACCACATCCGGGTGCGCACCGGCAACCTCATCCCCCTGGACGGCACGGTGACGGAGGGAGAGGCCACGGTGAATCAGGCCTCCCTGACCGGCGAGAGCGTGCCGGTGGCTAAGCACACCGGCAGCCTGGTCTACGCCGGCACGGTGCTGGAGGAGGGCGAGTGCGTGCTGGAGGTCAGCGGCGAGAGCGGCAGCAGCCGCTATGAGCGCATCGTCACCATGATCGAAGAGTCGCAAAAGCTCTCTTCTGCCACGGAGACCAACGCCGCCCGCCTGGCCGATAAGCTGGTGCCCTACAGCCTGCTGGGCACGGTCTTGACCTATGCCCTGACCCGAAACGTGACCCGGGCCGTGTCCATTTTGATGGTGGACTTTTCCTGCGCCCTGAAGCTCTCCATGCCCCTGGCCTTCCTCTCCGCCATGAGCGAGGCGGGCCGCCGTCGCGTCACCGTCAAGGGCGGCAAGTTCCTGGAGGCGGTGGCCAAGGCGGATACCATCGTTTTCGACAAGACCGGCACGCTGACCCGGGCCTGCCCCACGGTGGTGGACGTGGTGCCCTTCAACGGCAGCGACTGGCAGGAGATGCTGCGTCTGGCCGCCTGCCTGGAGGAGCATTTTCCCCACTCCATCGCCAATGCCGTGGTGCGCTGCGCAAAAGAACAGGGGCTGGACCACGAGGAGATGCACGCCAGCGTAGAGTATCTGGTAGCGCATGGCATCGCCAGCACGGTGGACAGCCGCCGGGTGGTGGTGGGCAGCTACCACTTCGTCTTTGAGGACGAAAAGTGCATCGTTCCCGCCGGCGAGCGGGAGAAGTTTGACGACCTGCCGCCGGAGCACTCTCACCTGTACCTGGCCATCGGCGGCGTATTGTCGGCGGTGGTGTGCGTGTCCGACCCTCTGCGGCCGGAGGCGAAGGAGGTGCTCTCCGCCCTGCGGAGCATGGGCGTTTCCCGCCTGGTCATGATGACCGGGGACAGCCAGCGCACCGCCGAGGCCATCGCCCGCCAGGTGGGGGTGGACGATTTCCGGGCCGAGGTGCTGCCGGAGGACAAGGCCGCCTACATCGAAGCGGAGCACGCCGCCGGCCGCACGGTCCTCATGATCGGGGACGGCATCAACGATACGCCCGCCCTCTCCGTTGCGGACGCGGGCATCGCCATCAGCGACGGGGCGGCCATCGCCCGGGAGGTGGCGGACATCACCGTGGCGTCGGACGATCTGTACCAGCTCTCCCAGCTGCGGCGCCTGTCCATGGCGCTGATGCGGCGGGTGGACCGGAACTACCGCTTCGTCATGGGCTTCAACGGCAGCCTCATCGCCCTGGGGGCCCTGGGCATCCTGCCGCCCACCACGTCGGCCCTGCTGCACAATCTCTCCACCCTCCTCGTCAGTGTTCAGAGCATGACGCCCCTTCTGGGGGAGGAGGACCGCTGACCCCCGCCCGGGGATGAGCGGACATCACGACAACGGACCGCGCCCTCGCTTTTCTGCGAGGGCGCGGTTTTGCTGCATCACCGCTGTCCTGTCTTCACTGGGGGAATCGGGCATACCGCCGCCGCAACGCGCATAGGCTTTTCCCAAACAGGAAGGGAAGGGGGCCCACCGGATGACGCAGGGAAAACGGACCGCCGCGGGGCGGCCACGCAGGCGATACCCGGAGAAAAAGGGAGCACAGGGGCGGGACGGCCTTCGTCCCGGGGAGCGCCGCCAGCTTTTGCAACTGGCCGCGTGCAGTGGGGCCTTTGTCCTTTTGGTGGCGGCCAAGCTCCTGCTGCCGGACCGATTGGCGCCCCTGGGGGAGCGGCTGACCCAGGTCATGGAGCGGAATATGGACGTGCAGGCGGTCTTTTCCGCCGTGGGCCGGGCCTTCTCCGGGGACGCCAGCGCCGCAGACGCGGCGGAGGAGGTGTATCGGGCGGTATTCCTGCCCCAGGAGGACGGGGCAGTGCTGACAGCGGGCCCTGTCCACACCCGGGAGGGAAGCGAGGCGCTGGAGCTGCTGCGCTCCTACCGCCCGGCGGAGAGCAGCGGAGACGCGCCGGAGGAGGAGACCGGGGAGGCGGAAGAGAACGGGACGGAGAGCGGGGCGGAGGAGACCACGGGAGAGGCTGGGGGCAGCGTCTGGTACTCCCAGGAGAACCTGCCGGAGGGGGTCAGCATGGAGCAGGCCCTGCTGGACTTTGCCTACTGCACGCCGGTCAGCGGAACGCTGTCCTCCGGCTTCGGCTACCGGGAGCACCCCCTGGAGGGGGGCGAGCGATTCCACTACGGCGTGGACCTGGCGGCCGCCAGCGGCACGAGCATATGCGCCTTTGCTGATGGAACCGTGACGGCGGTGGGGGAGAGCACCAGCTATGGAAAGTACTGCGTCCTCTCTCATCCCGGCGGATACTCCACACTGTATGCCCATTGCAGCCGGGTGACGGCGGTCTCCGGCGCGGTGGTGGCCATGGGGGAGAAGATCGCCGAGGTGGGGCAGACCGGCTTTGCCACCGGCCCTCATCTCCATTTTGAGCTCCAGCACGACGGCGTTTACCTGAACCCCATCTACTATGTGTCCCGGGCCTGAGGGCGTCTCCGCCGGGTTCTGCCTCCTTGCGGTCTGGTTCGCCGCTGTCAACGGCTGGCGGCCCCTGGCGCTGCTACTGGGGGCAGCGGCCCTCCATGAGGCGGGGCACTGCCTGGCCCTGCGCTTGTGCGGCGTGCCCATCCGGGGGATCCGCTTGGGAGTGCTGGGGGCTGTGCTGGAGGCGGACTGCTCCCGCCTCTCCTACGGGCGGGAGCTTGCCTGCGTGCTG
>JAFUGI010000155.1 GCA_017469475.1 Oscillibacter sp.
CCACCCAGCTGCGGGAAAAACTGAGCCGGGGAGAGGGCGGGGCCCTGCTGCCCCCGGCGGTATACGGATACATCCTGCGCCAGGACCTGTACAAGACCCACGCGGACCTCACGGCCCTGCCCCTTGCCCGGCTGCGGCCGGCGGCGCTCTCGTATCTGGACCACCGCCGCATCCCCCACGTGCTGGGCACGGAGCAGGAGTCCGTCCGCCTGGCCCTTCGGTACGGCGCGGATGTGGAGAAGGCCCAGCGGGCCGCCCTGCTCCACGACTGCACCAAGCGGCTGGATATGGCGCAGCAGCTGGCCCTGTGCAAGCGGTACGGCATCGAGCTGGACGAGCTGGAGCGGCGGGAGGTCAAGCTCCTCCACGCCAAGACCGGCGCAGCCATCGCACGGGAGCGCTACGGCGCGGACCGGGAGATCGAGGGCGCCATCCGCTACCACACCACCGGCCGCGCCAATATGACGCTGCTGGAGAAGATCCTCTACCTTGCGGACTACATCGAGCCCTCCCGCCACTTCCCCGGGGTGGAGGAGCTGCGCCGGGCGGTCTATGAGGACCTGGACCAGGGGCTTTTGCTGGGCTTGGAGATGACGATCGGGGAGATGGCGTCGCGGGACATCCACCGCGCCACGCTGGAGGCCCGGGACTGGCTGAAAGGAACGCTATGAGACAAGAGAAAGAACACAAGGGTGGGAGCCGCCTGGAGCACACGACCCGGGAACGGCGGCCCTGGACCGGAAAGCAGAAGGCCCTTTTGGCGGTGTGCATCGTGCTGGCCGTGGCGGTGGCCGGGGCCGCCGCCTGGAAGAGCCTGTTCGTCCGGCCGGACATCAGCTCCGGCGGCCGGGTCACCGGCGGCCTGAGCGGTCTTTTCAGCGGTGGCAGCAGCGCCTCCGGAGAAGAGGAGATCGACTACGGCGAGGGCGTCCGCCCGGTGGCGGAGGGGGAGCGCAAGAGCGCAGATTTCTATACCGTCCTCATCCTGGGCCGAGACACCGGCGGCGGCGGCAACACGGACACCATGCTCCTTGCCAGCTACGATGTCACCAACCAGAAGGCTGCCGTCATGTCCATCCCCCGGGACACCATGGTCAACGTCCCCTGGGACGTGAAGAAGATCAACTCCGTCTACAACATGAACGGCGGCGGAGAAAAGGGCGTCCGGGCGGTGTATAAGGAGGTGGCCCAGCTGGTGGGCTTCCAGCCGGACTTCCAGGTGGTGGTGGAATGGGAGGCCGTGGGCAAGATCGTGGACGCCATCGGCGGCGTGTATTTCGACGTGCCCTATCCCATGGACTACCACGACCCCTATCAGGACCTGGTCATCGAGCAGGCCCCCGGCTACCGCCTTTTGACCGGGGAGGACGCCATGCAGGTCATCCGCTGGCGGGGCAACGACAACGATAGTCCCTATGGCTATCGAAAAAACAACGGCGGCATCGGCGACTCCGGCCGGATGCAGGTCCAACAGGACTTTCTGAAGGCCGTGCTCAAGCAGATGCTCTCCCTGCAAAACCTGAGCAAGATCAACAAGATCGCCAAGGTCTTCCAGGAGAGCGTGGAGACGGACATGTCCTTCCAGAACATTTTGTGGTTTGCCCAGCAGGCCTTTATGGGCGGGCTGAGCGCGGAGGATGTGGAATTTCTCACCATGCCCTGGCGGGGCACCTCCGCCTGGAGCCGGTCCTATCAGCAAAACCTCTCCTATGTGGTGCCTGTCACCGGGGAGCTTTTGGACGTGGTGAACAACAAGCTCAGCCCCTTCGCGGTGACCTTCACCGCCTCGGATCTGGACATCATGTCCGTCAATTCGGACGGCAGCGTCCGCTCCTCCACCGGCTATGTGGAGGACCGGCAGGCGGCGGTGGCGCCGGTGAAGCCGGAGAAGACCGACCCCGCTGGAACAGAGGAGCCCCTGGTGGATGAGAATGGAGACCCCATCGTGACGGACCCGGAGACGACAGACCCGGGCACGGAGTACGATCCGGAGGACCCCGGCGCCGGGACGGACCCCACGGCGGATCCGACCGGCGGAGAAGGCGGTGAGACCGGAGGGGAGACGCCGGAGGACCCGGGCACGGAGTATGACCCGGAGCCGCCGGAGCCGACAGAGCCGGCGGAACCGGTCCCGCCGGAGGGACCCGAGGAGCCGGAGTTCACCTTTGTGGAGCCGGACGAGGCAGAGTGAGCCCATTTGCGGAAAGATGCCCTGACGGGCGAAAAGAAAGGAATCGATCTATGACACCGAAAGAACTGGCCATCATCGCGGCAAAGGCGCTGGACGAGAAGAAGGGCAAGGAGATCGCCGCCATCGAGATCACGGACCTGACCACCCTGGCGGACTATTTCGTCATCGCCACCGGCTCCTCCAACACCCAGATCAACGCCCTCAGTGGGGCGGTGGAAAAGGCCATGAAGGAGCAGGCGGGGGAGGACCCCCTCCGGCGGGAGGGGTACCGGGACGGCACCTGGGTCCTGCTGGACTACGGGTGTGTGACCGTGCACATCTTTTCGGAGGAGGCCCGGGCCTTCTACTCCCTGGAGCGGCTTTGGAGCGACGGCAAGCCCCTGGACCTCTCCGGTGTGCTGGAGCGGGGCTGAGAGGCGGCCGCTGCGGAAATTTCCGGCGAAAGAGGGACGCTGCCTCTTGACAAATGGGGAAAGTGTCCGTAAAATATCGCTGGTATATGGAAAAAGCTGTGATGGGAAGCCTGTCCGTGACTTCCGCCCTCAGAGAGCCGGCGGCCGGTGCGAGCCGGAGGGGAAGACGGACAGCCCTGATCCCGGAGCCTTCTGCCTGAGCCCCCAAGCGGGGAGGTAGGGCAAAACGGCCGGCGCCGTTATCTGCCGGGCCCCTTGGGGCCGCCGAGGGCCGTTCGGAAAACGGACGGCCGAATCAGGGTGGTACCGCGTGCAAACGCCCCTGACTGCGCCGCAGTCAGGGGCATTCTTTTTTCGCGGCCAAAGGCGCTGCCCCGGCGGCGGATTATGAGATCGAATCGATACAGTAAGAGATAAAGGAGACGCATATGAAGTACGATTTTACCGCCATTGAGCAAAAGTGGCAGAAGCGCTGGCAGGAGGAAAAGCCCTTCGCCGCCGTCACCGGGGACACCACCCGGGAGAAGTTTTACGGCCTCATCGAGTTCCCGTACCCCTCCGGCCAGGGGCTCCACGTGGGCCACGCCCGGCCCTTTACCGCCATGGACATCATCTGCCGCAAAAAGCGGATGCAGGGGTACAATGTACTCTTTCCCATCGGATTTGACGCCTTCGGCCTGCCCACGGAGAACTATGCCATCAAAAACCACATCCATCCCGCCAAGGTGACCCGGGACAATATTGCCAATTTTACCAAGCAGCTCCATATGCTGGGCTACTCCTTTGACTGGGACCGGGTGGTGGACACCACGGACCTCAAATACTACAAGTGGACCCAGTGGATCTTCCTCCAGCTCTTCAAGCACGGCCTTGCCTACAAGGCGTCCATGCCCGTGAACTGGTGCACCAGCTGCAAGTGCGTGCTGGCCAACGAAGAGGTGGTGGAGGGCGTTTGCGAACGGTGCGGCAGCCCCGTCATCCGCAAGGAGAAGAGCCAGTGGATGCTGGCCATCACCAAGTACGCCGACCGCCTCATCGACGATCTGGACACCGTGGACTATATCAACCGGGTCAAGATCCAGCAGCGCAACTGGATCGGCCGCTCTGAGGGCACGGAGATCAACTTCTCCACCACCGCCGGCGACGTGATGACCGTGTACACCACCCGCTGCGACACTCTCTTCGGCGTGACCTACATGGTCCTCTCCCCGGAGCATCCCTACCTCAAAAAGTGGCAGGACCGCATCGCCAACTGGGACGAGGTAGCCGCCTATATCGACGAGGCCGCCCACAAGTCCGACTTTGAGCGCAGCGAGCTGAACAAGGACAAGACCGGTGTGCGCCTCCAGGGCGTGGCCGCCATCAACCCCGCAAATGAGACTGAGATCCCCATCTTCGTCTCCGACTATGTCCTCATGGGGTACGGCACCGGCGCCGTTATGGGCGTGCCGGGCCACGACCAGCGAGACTGGGACTTTGCCACCAAGTTCGGCCTGCCCATCATCGAGGTGGTCAAGGGCGGCGACATCACCAAGGAGGCCTTCGCCCTCAAGGACGATACCGGCATCATGGTCAACTCCTCCTTCCTCAACGGCCTGACCGTGAAGGAGGCCATTCCCGCCATGAAGAAGTGGGTCACGGAGCAGGGCATCGGCCACCCCAAGACCAACTTCAAGCTGCGGGACTGGGTCTTCTCCCGCCAGCGGTACTGGGGTGAGCCCATCCCCCTGGTGAACTGCCCCCAGTGCGGCTGGGTGCCCATCGACGAGCGGGAGCCTCCCCTCCTGCTGCCGGAGGTGGAGTCCTACGAGCTGACGGACGACGGTGAGAGCCCCCTCTCCGCCATGACGGACTGGGTCAACACCACCTGCCCCAAGTGCGGCGGCCCCGCCAAGCGGGAGACCGACACCATGCCTCAGTGGGCGGGCTCCTGCTGGTACTTCCTGCGCTATATGGACCCCCACAACGACAACGCCCTGGCCTCCAAGGAGGCTCTGGAGTACTGGTCTCCCGTGGACTGGTACAACGGCGGCATGGAGCACACCACGCTCCATCTGCTCTACTCCCGCTTCTGGCACAAGTTCCTCTACGACATCGGCGCCGTGCCCACGCCGGAGCCCTATGCCAAGCGCACCAGCCACGGCATGATCCTGGGCGAGGGCGGGGAGAAGATGTCCAAGTCCCGGGGCAATGTGGTTAACCCCAATGACATCATCGCCCAGTACGGCGCGGACACCATGCGTCTTTATATCATGTTCGTGGGCGACTTTGAAAAGGCGGCCATCTGGTCCACCGAGGCGGTGAAGGGCTCCAAGCGGTTTTTGGACCGGGTGTGGAACCTGGCGGAGTCCGCCTCGGAGAGCGAGGACGTGACGCCCGCCAACGAGGCCATCCTCCACAAGACCATCAAAAAGGTGACGGAGGACATCGACGAGTTGAAGCTGAACACCGCCATCGCCGCCATGATGACGGCGGTGAACGAGCTGTCCGCCAACGGCTGCTCCCGGGGCGACATGCGCCTGCTGCTGCTCCTCCTCAGCCCCTTTGCGCCTCACATCGTGGAGGAGCTGTGGGAGATGCTGGGCTTTGCCGCCAAGAGCGGCAAAATGGCCTGCCAGGAGACTTGGCCCGTGTACGACGAGAGCAAGACCGTTGCCAGCACGGTGGCCATGGCCGTCCAGGTCAACGGCAAGCTGAAGGGCACCATCACCATGCCCACCGACAGCGAGCAGCAGGCGGTGGTGGATGCCGCCATGGCAGTGGACAAGGTGCGCAAGGCCACGGAGGGCATGACGGTGGTGAAGACCATCCTGGTGAAGAACCGGCTGGTGAACCTGATCGTCAAGCCCCAGTAAGGGCCCGTGCCACAAAAAATTTGGTTTTTCTCTAAAAATTCTTGACAACAGAGGGCGAAGTCTGTATACTAACTATGTTAAAGCCATAGTTTATGGCCCTTAAAGTATCCTGGAATAAGCCGGATACCTCGGAGGGAGGGAAATATAGATGTCTGAGATCCACGTGAAGGACGGCGAGTCCATCGACAGCGCGCTCAAGCGCTTCAAGCGCAGCTGCGCCAAGGCGGGTGTTATCGCCGAGGTCCGGAAGAGAGAGCACTATGAGAGCCCCAGCGTCAAGCGCCGCAAGAAGTCTGAGGCCGCTCGCAAGAACAAGAAGCGGTTCTATTGATCCAAACCGGAAAAGGGCTGTGCCAGCGGCACAGCCCTTTTGTTTTGCCCCGCCGCCACAGGAAAAATGGCCGGGGAGGAAGGAGAACACCATGGAAAAGACCCTCAAGGTCACAGGCAGGGCGGCGCTGTCCCTGCCGCCGGATACGGTCCGGCTGCGGATGGAGCAGCGGGATCTGCATCGGGAGTACGGGGAGGCGGTGCGCCTTTCCACGGAGCACACCGCCCAGGTGCGCCGGGCCCTTGCGGAGCTGGGGCCGGAGAAGGTGAAGACCCTCTCCTTCCGGGTGGACACGGAGTATGAGAGCGCCCAGGACGAGAAGGGGAACTGGCGCCAGGTCTTTGCGGGATACCGGGTCGTCCACGCCCTGCGGGCGGAATTTCCCCTGGACCGGAAGCTGCTGGGCCGGGTGCTGGAGCGCCTCTCCCAACTGCCGGCGGGGCCGGAGCTCCACATGGAATACACCCTGGGCGACCGGGAGAGTGCTCGCCGCACCCTGCTGGCCCAGGCGGTGGAGAGCTCCCGGTCCCGGGCTCAGGTGCTGGCGGCGGCGGCCGGCGTGATGCTGGGGGAGGTCCTCTCCATCGACTACGCCTGGGGACCGGAGGAGGAAGCGCGCCCCCTGTACGCCGCAGCGGAGGGGGCGGCCCTGCGCAAAAATGCGGCGCTTCCCATCGACCTGGACCCCGAGGACCTGACGCTGGAGGAAACGGTGACCATCCTCTGGCGGCTGGGGGAGTGAGCGGGACCATATCCCATGAGCGCGGATCACGGCGCGTCTGCCCGGCTGGCAGGCGCGCCCTTTTGCGCCTATGGAAGGGGAGCGCAGCTCCCGTTCGCTGCCATCCACAGCCGCCTGTAAAAGTGCCGCCTTTAGCTGGAAATGGACATTTTTTGAAGGAAATGACCGCCTGCGGTGGATAAAAAATGGACCCTGCGCGGCCTTCACCAAAATAATGCAAATCTTTGCGCAAATTTTCGTGAACTATTACGTTCGCCACCGCTTGCGAGGGAGCGGCAGGGGGGAGTATACTGGTAGTACCCATTTTGCGAAGGGAGGAGTCGCCGCACCTGCCGGCGCTGCCGCTCCCGCCTGTTCCCCAGCCGGGGCAGGAAAAACGATCAGCTCCCGTTTTCGGGAGAAGAGGAGAGAACGACCGTGAGCAGAGAATTCAAAAAAGTGCTGGTGGCCAACCGGGGCGAAATCGCACTGCGCATCTTCCGGGCGTGTCACGACCTGAACATCTCCACCATTGCCATCTATTCCAACGAGGATACCTACAGCCGTTTCCGTACTGCCGCGGATGAGTCCTATCTCATCGGCGAAAATGACAGCCCGCTGGGCGCCTACCTGAACATCCCCCAGATCATCCACCTGGCCAAAATCCACGGGGCCGACGCCATCCACCCCGGGTATGGCTTCCTGTCCGAAAACGGGGACTTTGCCCGGGCCTGCGAGGAGGCGGGCATCAAGTTCATCGGCCCCTCCTCCCGCATCCTGGATATGATGGGCGACAAGCTCTCCGCCAAGCAGATGGCCCTGGAGTGCAGCGTGCCCACCACCCCCGGTACGGCGGAGCCTCTGGAGAGCCGGGAGGCCGCCCAGAAGCTGGCCATGGAGTTCGGCTTCCCCGTCATTTTGAAGGCGGCGGCCGGCGGCGGCGGCCGGGGCATGCGCCGCTGTGACACCGTGGAGGAGGTCGGCGCCAACTTCGACCTGGTCCAGGCGGAGGCCCGGAAGGCCTTTGGAAACGACAACATCTTCATGGAGAAGTTCCTGGTGGAGCCCAAGCACATCGAGGTCCAGGTCCTGGCCGATGAGCACGGCAACGTGGTCCACCTGTACGAGCGGGACTGCTCCCTCCAGCGCCGGTATCAGAAGGTGGTAGAATTCGCTCCGGCCTTCTCCGTGCCCCAGGAGGTCAAGGCCGCCATTTTGGAGGACGCCGTCAAGATCGCAAAGCACGTGGGCTACACCAATGCCGGCACCCTGGAGTTCCTGGTGGACAGGGACGGGGGCCACTATTTCATCGAGATGAACCCCCGCATCCAGGTGGAGCACACCGTCACCGAGATGGTCACCGGCATCGACCTGGTGCGCAGTCAGATCCTCATCGCCGAGGGAAAGCCCCTCAGCGACCCGGAGATCGGCATCTCCTCCCAGGCGGACATCCAGCAAAACGGCTATGCCATTCAGTGCCGCATCACCACGGAGGACCCGGCCAACAACTTCGCCCCGGACACTGGCACCATCACGGCTTACCGCTCCTCCGGCGGCTTCGGCATCCGGCTGGACGGCGGCAACTCCTATACCGGGGCGGTTATCTCCCCCTACTATGACTCCCTCCTGGTGAAGATCACCACCTGGGACCGGACCTTCCCGGCAGTGTGCCGCAAGGCGGCCCGAGCCGTCAACGAGGTCCACGTCCGGGGCGTGAAGACCAACACGGCCTTCATCACCAACATCCTGCGCAACCCCACGTTCCTTGCCGGCAAGTGCCACACCAAGTTCATCGACGAGACGCCGGAGCTCTTCGAGATCCCGGAGGGCGAGGACCGGGCCACCAAGATGCTCAAGTACATCGGCAACATCGTGGTCAAGGAGCGGGACGGCCAGCGCCTCTTTGCAACGCCCCGGTTCCCGCCGGTCACCGGCAACCGGCCCGACGGGCTCAAGCAGCTGCTGGACGCCAAGGGCCCCAAGGCCGTGGCCGACTGGGTGCTGGAGCAGAAGAAGCTCCTCATCACCGACACCACCTGCCGGGACGCCCACCAGTCCCTGCTGGCCACCCGGGTCCGCACCCGGGACATCATCAAGGGCATGGAGGGCACCAGCGAGATCCTGGCGGACGCCTTCTCTCTGGAGTGTTGGGGCGGCGCCACCTTTGACGTTGCCTACCGCTTCCTCCACGAGTCCCCCTGGGAGCGGCTGGACCTGATCCGCAAGCGGGCGCCGAACCTGCTGCTGCAAATGCTGCTGCGGGGCGCCAACGCCGTGGGATACACCAACTATCCCGACAACGTCATCCGGGAGTTCGTGAAGGAGGCTGCCCGCTCCGGCGTGGACGTCTTCCGTGTGTTCGACTCCCTAAACTGGCTGCCCGGCATGGAGGTGGCCATGGACGAGGTCCTCAATCAGGATAAGATCTGCCAGGCCACCATCTGCTATACCGGCAACATCCTGGACCCCAAGCGGGACAAGTACTCCCTGCAATACTATGTGGACCTTGCCAAGGAGCTGGAGCGTCGGGGCGCCCACATGTTGGCCATCAAGGATATGTCCGGCGTGCTGCGGCCCTACGCCGCCAAGAAGCTGGTCTCCACCCTCAAGCAGGAGATCGGCATTCCCATCCAGCTCCACACCCATGATACCTCCGGCAACCAAGTGGCCGCCTATCTGATGGCGGCGGAGGCCGGCGTGGACGTGGTGGACTGCGCCATCAGCTCCATGGCGTCCCTGACCAGCCAGCCCTCCCTCAACGCGGTGGTGGCGGCCCTGCAGGGCACGGAGCGGGACACCGGCATGGACCTGGAGCGGCTCCAGTACCTGACCGATTACTGGGAGGACGTGCGGGAGCGGTATGAGTCCTTCGAGGCGGGCATCAAGACCCCCGCGGCGGACATCTACCGCTATGAGATCCCCGGCGGACAGTATACCAACCTGAAGCCCCAGGTGGCCTCGTTGGGATTGGGAGACCGGTTCCAGGAGGTCCAGGAGAACTATCGCAAGGTCAACGACATGTTGGGCGACGTCATCAAGGTGACCCCCTCCAGCAAGATGGTGGGCGATTTGGCCATCTTTATGACCCAGAACGACCTGACGCCGGAGAACATCGTGGAAAAGGGCGAGGCCCTGGCCTTCCCGGATTCCGCCATCACGTACTTCTCCGGCATGATGGGCCAGCCCATGGGCGGCTTCCCCAAGGACTTGCAGCGGGTGGTGCTCAAGGGTAAGGAGCCCATCACCGTCCGGCCTGGCAGCCTCCTGCCGCCGGTGGACTTTGAGGAAAAGCGCAAGGAGCTTGCCGCCATCGAGCCGGACCCCTCCTGGCGGGCCGTCATCAGCTACTGCCTCTATCCCAAGGTCATTGAGGACTATCTCAAGAGCCGGAAGGAATACGGCTACATCATGCGCCTGGGAAGCCATGTCTTTTTCCACGGCCTGGCGGTGGGTGAGACCAACAAGGTCAACATCGCCGACGGCAAGACCCTGGTCATCAAGTACCTGGGCCTGGGCGACGTGGACAAGGAGGGCATGCGCACCGTCAGCTTCGAGCTCAACGGCGTTCACCGGGACGTGAAGGTACCGGACGAGACTGCCCAGAAGAACATCGTCAAGGTCCCCATGGCGGACCCGGAGGACAAGAGCCAGGTGGGCGCCTCCATCCCCGGCGCGGTGAGCAAGATCGCCGTCAAGCCCGGCGACCCGGTGGAGAAGAACCAGACACTGGTGACCATCGAGGCCATGAAGATGGAGACCGCCATCACCGCCCGCATGGACGGCACGGTGGACCAGGTCCTCATCCGCGAGGGCGACTCCGTCAAGGGCGGCCAGCTGCTCATCACCATCAAGTAAGGACCATCGGACATACAAAGCGGGTGCCGGCCATGCCGGTGCCCGCTTTTTGCGCCGGGATGGGAGGGCCGCCGCGGCCACCTGTGACGCATGGTCCTGCTCTCCGGCAGGCAGCGGCGAGGGACTTTTGCGGCCGCTCCTGCCGCCCGAATTTGTCGCCCGGCAGGCGACCACGGGAACGGCGCGGTCTGCTATCCTGACAGCATCAGGAGGACACATGAGCTTACAAAATCAAGAAAGGATGGCAGACTATGAAAAAGGATCTTACGGAGATGGTTTGGATACTGGACCGCAGCGGCTCCATGAGCGGACTGGAGAGCGACACCGTCGGCGGGTTCAACGCCATGGTGGAAAAGCAGCGCAGGCAGACGGGGGAGGCCCTGGTCACCACCGTGCTCTTTAACCAGGAGAGCGTTACCCTTCACGACCGGCTGCCCATCGGCCAGGTGGAGAAGCTGACGGAGCGGGACTACAGCGTGGGCGGCTGCACGGCGCTGCTGGACGCCATCGGCACCACGGTCCGCCGCATTGCGGCCATCCACCGCTACGCCCGGCCGGAGGACGTGCCGGAGCACACGGTGTTCGTCATCACCACCGACGGCATGGAAAACGCCAGCCGCAGCTTCACCAAGGAGCAGGTCAAAGCCCTCATCCAGCAGCAGCAGGAGCGCGGCTGGGAGTTCCTCTTCCTGGGAGCCAACATCGACGCCATCGCCACCGCCGGCCAGTTCGGCATCGGGGAGGACCGGGCGGTACAGTACCACAGCGACAGCGCGGGCACCCAGCTGAACTACGAGGTGGTGGGGGAGGCCATTGCCGATCTGCGCCGCAGCCAGCCCCTCCGCGCATCGTGGAAGCAGCGCATCGAGGAGGATTACGCCTCCCGGAGCTGAGGAGATGTGTCCCTGCTCCGCCATCCGCCGATCGGCGGAGGAAGTGCGCTCGAGGTGTCCGAAGAGAGAAAAAACGGTACAAGGCCCGCACTGTCTGCCGCAGCGCGGGCCTTGTACCATAGAAGGAAAGGAGAAACAAAATGCAAAAGAAACCCTTTGCACAGGAAGAAGCGAGAGGGACGATGTCATCTGACGAAACGCAAACGTTTTCTGAAAATCAAGAAAGAAAACGCCGGCTTCCGGCGGATGGGATGGTCTTATTATGGCCGGATGCGGGTCAAAAGTCAACCCCCTTTTTGAAGAACGAGAAAAATACCGGCAAAGCGCCCAAAATTTCTGGACGGTCTTTGTCGGTATTTACGAAATAAACTTCAAACGTTTGCGGAGACTCGCGGCCAGGAACGCCGTCTGAGCGGGTCCGGGCGGCCCATACCGCCCGCACACCAGCTCCGTGTCGTCCACTTATGACTGCTCCGGTTCGGTCAGGTGCCGCAGGGCATACAGCTGCAGAGGGATGGCGCAGGCCAGGGAGAAGCAGTCCGCCACGGCCTGGGTGATCTGCACGCCCAGAAGCCCCAGCGTCCGGGACAGCAGCAGCACCAGCGGGATGAAGAAGATGCCCTGCCGGGCCATGGCCAGGAAGGTGGCAGGCATGGTGCGGCCCATGGTCTGAAGCATCATGTTGCTCATGACCACCCAGCTCTGGAAGCACAGCGTCACGCACTGGCACCGCAATGCCAGAGCCCCGATGGCGATGACCTCCGGATCGTCCCGGAAGTGGGAGATGAGCTGAGGCGCAAAGCAGAAGCCCAGCGTCCCGATGACCAGCAGGAACAGGGCGGAGGTCCGGAAGCAGAACCAAAAGCCCTCCTTCACCCGGTGGTAGAGCCTGGCGCCGTAGTTGAAGCCGCACACCGGCTGGAATCCCTGGCCGAAGCCGATCATGGCGGAGGCGCCGAACATCATGATCCGCTGCACCACGCTCATGGCGGCAATGGCTGCGTCCCCATAGGGCCCGGCGGCCCGGTTGAGGCAGATGGTGGCAACGGAGCCCAGCCCCTGCCGGGCCAGGGAGGGAAGTCCCCCCTGGATGATGGCGCGGTAATACTCCCAGCGGAACTGGACCCGGGAGAGCTGGATGCGAAGATTCCCTCCCTTGGAGGTGCCGACAAGCAGCAGGCAGAAGCTGACGAACTGGCTGATGATGGTGGCCCAGGCTGCCCCGGCAACGCCCATGCGGAAGGCGAAGATCAAAAGGGGGTCCAGGCCGATGTTCAGCACCGCCCCGCTGGTGATGCCCACCATCCCGTAGGCGGCGCTGCCCTGGAAGCGGAGCTGGTTGTTCAGCACCAGGGAGGAGGTCATCCACGGCGCGCCGAAGAGGATGACCCGCAGATACGCCTTGGCGTAGGGCAGGATGGTGGGGGTGGAGCCCAGGAGCCGGGCCAGCGGCTCCAAGAAGAGGTTGCCCAGAAGGCAGATGAGGGCGCCGGCCGCCAGGGCGGAGAAAAAGCCGGTGGCCGCCATATTGGACGCCTTTTCATAGTCGTGGCTCCCCAGCTCCCGTGAAATGAAATTGCCGCTGCCGTGACCAAAGAAAAAGCCCGTGGCCTGGATGATGGCCATGAGGGAGAACACCACGCCCACGGCGCCGGTGGCGCTGTTGCTGTTGAGCTTGCCCACGAAATAGGTGTCCGCCATATTGTAAAAGGCGGTGACCAGCATACTGATGATGCAGGGGAAGGCCAGACGCAGGATCAGCCGGCCCACCGGCGTCTGCGTCATCTGCTGAAATTTTTGCTCCTGCTTGTCCTCCATTGGATCTCCTCCCGGGCCAAAAGGCTATTTTTTACCATTTTCCAGCATTTTAGCACGGTTCTCAAAAAAAGGGAAGGTTTTTTTCGACCGCTCCTCTCGCTGCGGCGCGGCCCGCCGCCCGCCCGTCCAGGTCGGACAGGGGAAGAAGAGGTCGGACAAAGAAACTCTTGAAGCGGCGGCCGGAATGGAGTATACTGATACAAATATACAGAAGCGGACATCGTTGGTGTCCCGTTTAGAAAGGATGGTACCATGAGCGCATATGCCCGGATGAGTGCGGAGGAACGGAGGGCGGAGTACGCCAAAGTGCAGAAGACCTACCAGGAGCTGAAGGGCCTGGGCCTCCAGTTGAACATGGCCCGGGGCAAGCCCGGCAAGGCCCAGCTGGACCTGGTGAGCGATATTTTTGACCTGATGCAGCGGCCGGAGGACTATGTGTCCGACGGCATCGATGTGCGCAATTACGGAGAGCTGGCCGGCCTGCCCGCCGCCCGGCGGCTGTTTGCGGACATTCTGGACTGCCGGCCGGAGCAGGTGTTCGTGGGCGGCTGCGCCAGCCTCCAGTTGATGTACGACACCGTCTCCAAGGCCTATACCCACGGACTTCTTCGCAGTCCCCGCCCCTGGTGCCGGGAGGAGACGGTCAAGTGGCTGTGCCCCTCCCCGGGGTATGACCGTCACTTCAAGGTCACGGAGTCCTTCGGCTTCGAGCTCATCACCATTCCCATGACGGACGAGGGCCCGGACATGGACGCTGTGGAGGAGGCCGTCAAGGACCCGGCGGTGAAGGGCATGTGGTGCGTGCCCAAGTACTCCAATCCGGACGGCATTATCTACTCGCAGGAGACCATCCGCCGCATCGCGGCGCTGCGTCCCGCCGCGCCGGACTTCACCGTTATGTGGGACAATGCCTACTGCATCCATGAGTTCGAGGGGGAGTATGTGCCCTTCCCGGACATCCTGTCCCTCTGCGCGGAGGCGGGGAACCCCGACATGGTGGTGGAGTTCGCCTCCACGTCCAAGATCACCCTGCCCGGTGCGGGCATCTCCTGCTTTGCCTGCTCCGAGGCCAACATGGCGTATCTGGAAAAGCTGCTGACCGTGCAGATCATCAGCTTTGACAAGGTGAACCAGCAGCGCCACGTCCTCTATCTCAAGGATAAGGCCCACACTCTGGCACTCATGCGCCGCCACGCCGCCATCATGGCCCCCAAGTTCCGCTGCGTGGCGGACGCGCTGGAGCGGGAGATCGCGCCGCTGGAGATCGCCTCCTGGCGGCGGCCCACCGGGGGATACTTCGTCTCCCTCAACGCCATGCCCGGCACGGCCAGGCGCACCCTGGCCCTGTGCAAGGAGGCCGGCGTCACCATGACCGGCGCCGGCGCCACCTTCCCCTACGGCAAGGACCCCCAGGACAGCAACATCCGCATCGCCCCGTCCCTGCCGCCGGTGGAGGAGCTGGAGCAGGCCATGGCGGTGCTGTGCACCTGCCTGAAGCTCTCTGCCCTGGAAAAGCTGGCGGAGGGCTGAGCACTCATGGAACATCTGCCGGAGGGTGCTGCCCTCCGGCAGATCGGAGCGAAGGGGGAGGACCCAATGCGATACTACGGCAGCGTTTACCGCCCGCCCTCTGAGGCGTACAGCCTCATCGTGCAGGTGACCTACGGGTGCAGCCACAATACCTGCGCCTTTTGCAGCATGTATAAAGAAAAGCGCTTCGCCCTGCGGCCGCTGGAGGAGATCCTGGAGGATTTTCGCATCGCCCGGCGGACCTACCGCGCCGTGGACAAGGTGTTTCTGGCGGATGGGGACGCCCTGGTCCGGAAAGCGTCGGAGCTTTACACCATCCTGGATACGGTGGCAGAGCTCTTTCCGGAGTGCCAGCGGGTGACCTGCTACGCCTCGCCCTCCTCCATCCGCATCCGCACGGAGGAGGAGCTGCGGACCCTCCGGCAAAAGGGCCTCACCATGGTGTACATGGGGCTGGAATCCGGGTGCGACGAGGTGCTCACCCGGATGCACAAGGGGCATGGCGCCGGGGAGATCGTGGAGATGGGGCGCAAGGTCCGCTCCTGCGGCATCGCCCTCTCCGTCACGGCCATCACCGGCCTTGGCGGGCCGGAGCTGCTGCAGCGCCACGCCGTGGAGACGGCGGAGGCCTTCAACGCCATGGACCCGGAGTACATCGGCATGCTGACGCTGATGGTGGAGCCGGGCACGCCGCTGTACGACTGGGTGCGCCAGGGGACCTTCTCCCTGCTGACGCCGCCCCAGGTGCTGGAGGAGACTCGCCTTTTGGTCTCCCATCTGGACAGCCCCGGCAGCGTTTTTCGCATGAACCACGCCAGCAACTACCTGGCCCTCAAGGGGACTCTCAACGCCGACCGGGAGGCCATGCTCCGCGCCATCGACGAGGCGGAGCACGACCTCACCCGGCTGCGGCCGGAGGCTTGGCGGGGCCTGTGACGCGGCACCCAAAATACCCGGCGGGAGGGAGGCATCACCCCTCCCGTCTTTTTGTCTCTTTCGGCGCCCCGCCGGGGAAAAGGGCCTATTGCGGAATCGGGAAAACTCATATATAATGACATCATATCATGATGAGAAAGGGCCGCCGTTCGGCGGCCGGTATGCATTGCCGCCGGTGCGCTGAGACCATCAGGCGGCCAGGAGGACGGGCGCGGTCGCTTTCGCGCCGGAAAGATGAGGAAAACGCCATGAGTGAGACCGGATGGAAGGTTACAGAATTTGTCTCCGCTTTCGGATTGACGGTGCTGAACCAGGGGCGGGATTATGATACCGCCCGGCTGACCATTACGGATGTGAACCGGCCGGGCCTGCAATTCCTGGATTTTTACGACTATTTTGATCCCCGCCGCCTGCAGGTCATCGGCAAGGCGGAGGTCATGTATTTGAAAGGCCTGACCAGCGAGCATCGGCGCCGCTGCTTCGACGATCTCTTTCAGTATGACATCCCGGCCCTGGTCATCGCCCGGGGGCTGGACTGCTATCCCGAGTGCTTGGAGAGCGCTCAGGCCCATGGCCGGACCCTCCTCAGCTCCCCGGAGACCACGGTGAATTTCACCAGCCACGTCATCGACTATCTTAACCGCAAGCTGGCCCCCTGCGTCACGCGCCACGGCGTCCTGCTGGACATCTACGGCGAGGGCGTCATGATCACCGGCGATTCCGGCGTGGGCAAGAGCGAGGCCGCCATCGAGCTCATCATGCGGGGCCACCGGCTGGTCGCCGACGACGCGGTGGAGCTGCGGCGCATCTCCGGCCAGCTCATCGGCACCGCGCCGGAGGTCATTCGCCACTATATCGAGCTGCGGGGCATCGGCGTCATCGACGTGCGCCAGCTCTTCGGCATGCGGGCCATCAAGGTGGAGTCCCAGCTGGACCTGGTGGTCCACTTTGAGCCCTGGGATCAGGAGAAATTTTACGACCGCCTGGGCATCGAGGACCACTTTACGGACATCCTGGAAGTGCAGGTGCCCATTGTGACCATTCCGGTGAGGCCGGGCCGGAACCTGGCCAGCATCGTGGAGGTGGCCGCCATGAACAACCGCCACCGCAAGTTCGGCTACAATGCCGCGGAGGAGCTGGCCCGCCGGGTGGACCAGCGGGCGGATCTGGGCAGCGGCCTTCGCTGAGAGGGGGAAGCCATGTATATCGGCATCGATGTGGGAGGCACCAACCTGAAGGCGGGACTGGTGGACGAGTCGGGCCGCATTCTGGCGGACGCACGGACCCCCCTGGACTTTCGGGGGGCGGAGGCCTTCGCCGCGGACCTTGCGCAGCTTGCAAGGGACGTTTTGCGCAAGGGAGGCGTTTCGGAGGACCAGATCTCATATATTGGCATCGGGCTTCCCGGCGCGGTGGCCCATGGCTCGGTGCTCTATACCTGCAACATCCCCTTGAAAAACGTTCCCCTGGCGGAGCTTTTCCGCCGGGAGATCGACCTTCCGGTCCTGCTGGAAAATGACGCCAACTGCGCCGCGGTGGGGGAGTGGCTGTGCGGCGCGGGCCGGGGCAGCCGGAACTTCGTCACCGTCACGCTGGGTACCGGCGTAGGCGGCGGCTTCATCCTGAACGGAAAGCTGTACGCCGGCGGCGGCACCGTGGGCGAGGTGGGGCATATGGTGGTGGAGAAGGGCGGCGCCCTGTGCTCCTGCGGCCGGCGGGGCTGCTGGGAGGCGTATACCTCCGCCACCGGCCTCATCCGTATGACCCGGGAGACCATGGCCCGCCATCCGGAGAGCCTGCTCCACGCCGTGAGCGCGGAAAACGGCGGCCGGGTGGAGGGGCGCACCGCCTTTCAGGCCGCCCGGGCGGGCGACAAGGCGGCGCTGGAGCTGTGCCGCACCTATGTTTCTTATCTTGCCGCCGGCATGACCAATTTGGTGAACATCCTCCAGCCGGAGATCCTGGCCATCGGCGGCGGCATCTCCGGCGCGCCGGAGGAGCTGCTGCTCTCGCCGCTGCGAGCGCAGGTGGAGGAGGAGTGCTATCCCCGCCACATCGGAAAGCTCCCCCGCATCGTGCGGGCGGAGCTGGGAAACGACGCGGGCATCATCGGCGCGGCGCTGCTGCGCCGGGCCATCTGAAGCGCGCCGCCCCTTGACGGCGGCGGACCGGCCCGTTCGGCGGGTCACATCCCGAGTTTTTTGAGGAGGTCGTTCCATGTCCTGGGAGACAGAGCTTGACAAGGCCGTAGGGGAGTATCTTCCGCAGCTGCGCCTGGCGGCGCAGGAGCCCATGAGCCGCCACACGTCCTTTCGCATCGGCGGCCCAGCCAAACGCATGGCCTTTCCCGACAGCGCCGAGCAGCTGGTGCTGCTGGTGCACTTTGCCCGGGAGTGTGGCGCCCGGCCCCTTCTCGTCGGAAACGGCACCAACCTGCTGGTCCCGGACGAGGGGCTGGACCGCCTGGTCATCCAGACGGAGGGCCTGAACGGCCTGGAATGGGACCGGGAGACCAATACGCTGCACGCCGGGGCCGGGGTCTCCCTGGCCCGCTTGGCGGACTTTGCCGCAAGGTGCGGCCTGCAGGGTCTGGAATTTGCCCACGGCATCCCCGGCTCCCTGGGCGGCGCGGTGTGCATGAACGCCGGGGCCTACGGCGGGGAGATGAAAGACGTGCTGGTGAGCGCGTCGGTGCTCTTCCCGGAGGAGGGAGTGCGGACACTGGACGGCGAGGGGCTGGAGCTGGGCTATCGCCGCAGCCTCCTGACCCGTGTGCCGGAGGCCGTGGTGCTCTCCGCCGTCCTGCGCCTGACGTCCGGCGACCCGGACGCCATCCGCGCCCGGATGCGGGAGCTGATGGACCGCCGCCGGGAAAAGCAGCCCCTGGAATACCCCAGCGCCGGCAGCACCTTCAAGCGGCCGGCCGGGCATTTTGCGGGGGCCCTCATTGAGCAGTGCGGCCTGAAGGGCTTTTCCGTGGGTGGGGCCCAGGTGTCGGAAAAGCACGCGGGCTTTGTCATCAACCGGGGCGGCGCCACTTTCGCGGACGTGACGGCCCTGATGGAGCAGGTGCGGCACACCGTGCGGGAGCGGACCGGCGTAGAACTGGAGCCGGAGGTCCGCATCGTCCGCTGAAAAGGAGGCGTCTCCATGGAAATTCTCATCATCTCCGGCCTCTCCGGCGCGGGAAAGAGCAAGGCGGCCTCCTTTCTGGAGGACATGGGCTTTTACATCGTGGACAATATGCCCGCCGCCATGATTTTGAAATTCGCGGAGTTCTGCGCCGGGGGCGCCGGCCGCTACGACCGGGTGGCCCTGGTGTATGATGTGCGCACGGCCAACTCCCTGGCGGAGTTTTTTGACGTGCTGGAAAAGCTCAAGACCATGGGCGGGGTGTGCCGCCTCCTCTTTCTGGAGGCCGCGCCGGACGTTATCATCAAGCGCTACAAGGAGACCCGCCGCCGTCATCCCCTGCGGGAGCGGGCGGACTCGCTGGAGGCGGCGGTACAGCTGGAACGGGAGATGATGTCCCCCGTCCGGGACCGGGCGGATTTCATCATCGACACCTCCCGCATCTCCACGGCCCAGCTGCGGGGGGAGCTGCTCCAGCGCTTCGGCGAGGCGGGGGAGAAGGGGGGCATGACGGTGAACGTCATCTCCTTCGGCTTCAAGTACGGCCTTCCCATGGAGGCGGACCTGGTGTTCGATGTGCGCTTCATGCCCAATCCCTTTTATATCGAGGAGCTCCGCTGCCAGACGGGACTGGATCAGAGCGTTGCGGACTACGTGTTCGGCTTTCGTCAGACCAAGGACTACATGGACCGGCTCACGGAGCTTTTGACCTTCTCCCTGCCGCTGTACGCGGAGGAGGGGAAGACGGGCCTGGTCATCGCCGTGGGCTGCACCGGCGGCCAGCACCGGTCTGTTGCCGTGGCCCACGCGCTGACGGGGATCATCCGCCGCCAGGGATACGTGGTCACGGAGACCCATCGGGACATGAGCCGGGGGACTTGACGAGATGAAACAACAGCGCAATTCCTATCGGGTCCCCAAGGCCCTGGGGCCGAAGATCGCCGCCATCGGCGGCGGCCACGGCCTTTCCAACATGCTGCGGGGCTTGAAGCAATACACGGAAAATCTCTCCGCCATCGTCACGGTGGCGGACGACGGCGGCGGCTCCGGGATGCTGCGCCAGGACCTGGGGATGCCCCCGCCGGGGGACATCCGGGCCTGCTGCGAGGCGCTTGCCAACACGGAGCCTTTGATGCGCCAGCTGATGCACTACCGGTTCACGGAGGGGACCCTGGCCGGCCAGAGCTTTGGAAATCTCCTGCTGGCGGCCCTCAACGGCATCTCCCCCTCCTTCGACGCGGCGGTGCGCCGCATGAGCGAGGTCCTGGCCATCACCGGCCGGGTCCTGCCGGTGACTACGGCGGACGTACAGCTGGAGGCGGAGTTTGAAAACGGCGCCTCCGTCATCGGGGAGTCCCGGATCTTCCGTTGCAAAAAGCAGGAGGACTGCCGCATCACCCAGGTGCGGCTGCTGCCGGAGCACCCCAAGGCCCTGCCGGAGGCCCTCAGCGCCATCCGGGAGGCGGATATGCTGCTGCTGGGTCCGGGGAGCCTGTATACCAGCGTGATCCCCAACCTGCTGGTGGACGGGGTGGTGGACGCCATCCGGGAGTCGGACGCGCTGAAGATCTACGTCTGCAACATCATGACCCAGGAGGGGGAGACAGAGGGATACAGCGTCTCGGACCATATCGACGCCATTTTCCAGCACTCGGCGCCGGGGCTGTTCGACCTGTGCCTGACCAATTCCTCTCCCATCCCCAAGGGGGTGGCGGCCCGTTACGCCCAGGAGGGGGCAGAGGCGCTGCGCATCGACCATGAGGCGTGCGCGGCCATGGGGGTGGAGCTCATCAGCCGCCCCATCGCCACGGTGGAAAACGGCTATGTCCGCCACCACACGGGCCATCTTGCCCGTGAACTGATTTTACTTTACACCGAACGCGGCGTCCGCATTGCGGAGGGGCGCTTCGGCTCCAACAGCCATCCCTACCGCAGGGAGTGAGGAGGGAAAGCATGTCCTTTTCCTACGATACGAAAAACGAGCTCTGCCGTCTGCCTGTGCAAAAGCTCTGCTGTGCCCGGGCGGAGGCCTATGGCATTTTGCTCTACTGCAACACCTTCCAGTCCTCGGAGGTGCGCATCATCACGGAGAATCCCCACTTTGCCGCCCGTCTGCCCAAGCTCTTTCGCCGGGCCTTTAACCTCCGCTTTGACGCCCTGCCGGAGCCGGACGCCCCGGGCAAGCGGGTCTTTCGCATCACGGAGCGGCAGAAGCTGGACCACATCATCAACCACCTGGGCTACGACCCCCGGCAGAACACGGTGCTGCACATCAACTTCGCCCTGCTGGAGGAGGAGTGCTGCCGGGCGGCCTTTCTGCGGGGGGCCTTTTTCGCCGGCGGCAGCATCACCGACCCGCTCAAGCGCTACCACCTGGAGCTGACCACCTCTCACGGCCAGGTCAGTCGGGAGCTGGAGGTGCTGCTGCGGGAGTGCGGCTACCCGCCCAAGAGCCTCAGCCGCAACGGCAGCTTCATCACCTATTTCAAGCAGAGCGACCAGATCGAGGACTTTCTCACCATGATCGGCGCGCCGGTGGCGGCCATGCATGTCATGTCCGCCAAGCTGGAAAAGGACCTGCGCAACAGCGTCAACCGCCGCCTCAACTGCGACAGCGCCAACCTGGACAAGGCGGTGGAGGCGTCGCAAGAGCAGATGGACGCCATCCGCAAACTCCAGGCGGCGGGCCTTCTGGACCAGCTGTCGGACAAGCTCCAGCTCACCGCCGCCATGCGGCTGGAAAATCCGGAGCTGACCCTCAGCGAGCTGGCGGGGGAGTTTGACCCGCCGGTGACCAAGTCCTGCCTGAACCACCGGCTGCGCAAGCTCATGGAACTGGCTCGCCCGTTGTAGAGCGAGACGGAGCCGGCATGATATTGTATCGATGAGAGGAGCGGTGAGCATATGAAAGCACGTCATCCGATCGTGAGGGGGATCGTGTCTCTGCTTCTTGTTTCCCTTTTGGCAGGCTGTGCCGGAAGCGGCGCCAAAAGTGAGACGGAAGCGGTGCGGACCGGACCGGAGGTGACGCAGATCGGGCCGGGACCTGTTGCACAGGAGCAGCCGGGCTTTGACCTGGAGGCGCTGAGCGGACTGTGGGTCATGCAGGAGGTCGAGGCGGAGGGAGACAGAGTTTCGGCGGAACTGGCCGGGCTCTCCGTTGAGTTGCTGCTCCGGGAGGACAGCACGGCGGACTACATCGAATTGACCGCCGCCGGGGAATCGACGGAACATCTCAACCTGATCCTGGACGGCGACGGGGACGGCCGGCTGGACTTCTCCTATGAGGGGGCGTTTGGGCAGAACCGGTGCGTCATCACGGCGGCGGACGGCGACACCTTGGAGCTTTCCACCGAGTGGACCGGCCCAGACGGGACACCCGGGGGCAATACGATGTATTTCCGCCGGGGGGAGCTGGACGCACGAGGGCGGAGGCTGTACGCGGCGGAGCTGGAAAAGCTGACAGAGAGCGTGGCATTTGATTTTTCAGCGCAGGGCTTCTTTACATGTACCTATGACCGGCCCGAGGAGATCGATTGGTCGGTGGTCTGCCGTGATTCTTCGAGCATAAGCGGGTCGGTATCCCGCGAGGAGGCCGCGGCCTATCAGGAGCGTTACGGAAAATTTGACGGCGAACTGATTGCGGTTGACCCGGCCGCTCTTTCAGACTTTGTATGGGAAAAGACACAGACACAGTACAGCGAGGCGCGAAAACCGCTGTGGGCAAGCGACGCCTGGCTGTATCTTGACGGATATGATCGGTGGTGCCTGACCTTCCTGGAGCGTGATATGCAGCCGATCGTTTTCACCGACGGATATGCCAACGGGAATGAGTACTACCTATACTATACCCGCAGCGATTGGGACAACTACATCGAAGAGCGGGAATTTGTCATGCACTGCTATATCCGGGACAGGGAATGGCAGTATCTCTCGAATCTCCCTGCGGATGCGCCCGCTCCGGTGCCGCTTTTGCATATCGAGTTTTTTGACACGAAGGAGGAGGCGCAGAGCCGCGGCGCAGGGAGATTTGTGGAGGTGGAGCAGCGCCCCTACGATGAGCCATACGGCTGGTGCTGGGCTGTCGTCACCGCCCAGACGGATCACGTGCGCTACATCGTAGACCGGGTGGATGAAGCTGTGCCCGGTGATGAGTACGGCACGGATATTCCCGGCGAAAACATTACCTCCGGCGTGCTGGACACAGGCGAGAGCTTTGCTCTTTACGTTGGTCAGCCTTGGCATCCCGCTGTTCTGCTGACGGCTGCGAAGGATGATTTTTGGGGCGAATATGCCTTCGGGGAAGACAACTGGCTGCATTTGGACAACAGCGTTGTCCGCTATGTCACAGGCCACGACCTCCAGGGCGAGGGACGCGGCTGCTCCCCGGCGGACGAGCATCAGATGGCGCGGTTTTTGATGGACGGCGACTGGGTGTATCGGGACGAGGCGACCGGAGCGGTTCTCGCGGTGCTGAGATTTGAAGACTATCAGTGGCTCTCCGTGATGACGAGGGATGAAGCGTATTCCGTCCATTTTCAATATGAGTATTACAATACCAGTTGGGCTACCGGAGCGCCTGATGTGCTGCGGTTCGAAAAGGGCTATGCGTTTGAAACGGATTGGAGCACATTGCCCAGCTGGCATACAGGCGAATCTTTGGGATACTACTTCCTGTCCGCCGTACAGCTGGACGGGGAACAGATCCTCTATCTAACGCAGCTGGACGACAGCGACGGCGTGCTTTCGTATCTTCTCTCCGGCACGAATGAGACCCGCATCACCCTGCATCGCTATCAGGGCACGGCGCAGCTTGAGGGGCAGGGGTAAGAAGGAGCGGGAGGAAGCAGAGATGAAAAAATGGCTCCTGTCTGCCACCGCCTCAAAGATCCCCTGGAGCTGAGCCTTGTGGGGCCTCATTCCGGCAAAAGCGGACCTTCGCCCACTGCAATGAGAGCAAGCCTGCACTTGCAACGCATAGTTCACGATCGACTAAGAAAAATTGCGACACGAAAGGAGCGGGAACGATGGACCGGTGTGCGACGGCCTACGCCTATCATCGGCGGGGCTTCAACTGCTGCCAGAGCGTGCTGGCAGCCTATGGGGACCTGACAGGCCTTGGGGAGGAGGAGAGCTTTTCCCTGGGCGGCGGCTTCGGCGGCGGCGCGGGAACGGGGGAGCTGTGCGGCGCCATCTCCGGCGCGGTGATGGTGCTGGGCCTGCTGACGCCGGCGGACCCGTCGGACCCGGCGGGGAGCAAGCGGCGGACCATGGCCCTTTCCAAGGAGCTCCAGAAGCGGTTTTTTGCGCGCTTTGGCGCCCTGCGCTGCCGGGAGCTGCTGCAGGGGCACTTCACCCCGGACGACACCACCCCCGCCGCCAAGGCCCTGGGCCTCACCGGCCACTGTGACATCATGATCGTCACGGCGGTGGAGCTGGTGGAGGCGATACTCGCGGAGCGCGCCGAGGGCTGACCGGCGACACTTTGCGAAAGCACGGCGGCACCTCGCCGTGCTCCATCCCGCCGTTCCGTTGGCAGCGGTCCGGGCCCTATGAATAGACAACCGGGCCGGCGCTTTGGCCCGCGCTGACACGATTTTGCGAAGAGGAGGCACGCCATGTCCTTTGTTCACCTGCACGTACACACGGAATACAGCCTGTTGGACGGCGCGTGCCGCATCCGGGAGCTGCCGGAGGTCGTGAAGTCCATGGGCCAGACGGCCTGTGCCATCACGGACCACGGCGTCATGTACGGCGCCATCGACTTTTACCGCGCCTGCAAGGCCGCGGGCATCCGGCCCATCATCGGCTGCGAGGTGTATATGACGCCCCGGGGCCGCTCCCGGTTTGAGAAGATCCACGAGTTTGACGCCGAGAGCCGCCACCTGGTGCTCCTGTGCGAAAATGAGGAGGGGTATCGCAACCTCTCCTACATGGTCTCCATGGCCTGGACAGAGGGGTTTTACATCAAGCCCCGCATCGACATGGCCCTTCTGCGGGAGCACAGCGGCGGCCTCATCGCCCTTTCCGCCTGCCTTGCCGGGGAGATCCCCCGGCTCCTGCGAAACGGCGAATATGAAAATGCCAAGCACTACGCCCTGGAGATGGCGGAGCTCTTCGGGCCGGACCGGTTCTACCTGGAGCTCCAGGACCACGGCATCCCCGCCCAGGCGGAGGTGAACCGGGGCATTTTGCGCCTCCATCAGGAGACGGGAATCCCCATGGTCTGCACCAACGACGCCCATTACCTGCGAAAGGAGGACGCCGAGGCCCACGACGTGCTGCTGTGCATCCAGACTGGGAAGACCCTGGACGACGAGAACCGCATGCGCTACGAGCCGCGCAACTTCTATCTTCGCAGCGAAGCGGAGATGGCGGAGCTTTTCTCCGAGTATGAGGGCGCCATTGAAAATACGGCGAAGATCGCGGACATGTGCCGCCTGGAATTCACCTTCGGCAAGTACCACCTGCCGGAATTTCAGCTCCCGCCGGGATACGACAGCTTCTCCTACCTGAAAAAGCTCTGCGACGAGGGGTACCGGGAGCGCTACGGCGCGGACGACCGGTACCGGGGTCAGCTCCAGTACGAGCAAGACATGATCGAGAAGATGGGCTTTACCGATTACTTCCTCATCGTCTCGGACTTTGTTCTCTACGCCAAGAGCGTGGGCATCCCGGTGGGGCCGGGCCGGGGTAGCGCCGCCGGATCCATGGTGTCCTACTGTCTGCGCATCACGGACATTGACCCCATGAAGTACAGCCTGTATTTCGAGCGGTTTTTGAACCCGGAGCGGGTCTCCATGCCGGATATTGACATGGACTTCGGGGATACCCGCCGGGGCGAGGTGGTGGACTATGTCCGCCGCAAGTACGGGGACGACCGGGTGGCCCAGATCGTCACCTTCGGCACCATGGCTGCCCGGGGCGTCATCCGGGACGTGGGCCGGGTCATGAACATCCCCTACGCCGAAGTGGACCAGATCGCAAAGCAGGTGCCCAACACCCTGCACATCACCCTGAACGACGCTCTGCGCCTTTCCAAGCCCCTCAGCGACCTGTACGAAAACGATGAGAAGGTCCGCCGCCTCATCGATACCGCCAAGTCTCTGGAGGGGATGCCCCGCAATGCCTCCACCCACGCCGCCGGCGTGGTCATCACCAAGCGGCCGGTGTACGAGTATGTGCCCCTGGCCAAGAACGACGACACCGTGGTCTGCCAGTATGTCATGACCACGCTGGAGGAGCTGGGCCTTCTCAAGATGGACTTTTTGGGCCTGCGGAACCTGACGGTGCTGGACGACGCGGTGAAGATGCTCCAGGAGGAGCAGCCGGACTTCCGTCTTCAGGACATTCCCGAGGACGACGCGGAAACCTTCCGCATGATCTCCCAGGGGAAGACCTCCGGCGTCTTTCAGATCGAGTCCGCCGGCATGACCGGCGTGTGCGTGGGGCTCAAGCCCAAGAGCATCGAGGACATCACCGCCGTCATCGCTCTGTACCGTCCCGGGCCCATGGACTCCATTCCCCGCTTCATCGCCTGCTCCCAGGACCCGAAGCTCGTCACCTACAAGCATCCGTCCCTGGAGCCCATCCTCTCCGTGACCTACGGCTGCATCGTCTATCAAGAGTAGGTGATCCAGATCTTCCAGCAGCTGGGCGGATATTCCCTGGGCCAGGCGGACATGGTGCGCCGGGCCATCTCCAAAAAGAAGGCCACCCAGATCCAGAAGGAAAAGGATGCCTTCATCCACGGTGACAAGGAAAGGAACATTACAGGCTGCGTGGCCAACGGCATCCCGGAGGCCACGGCGGAGGCCATCTACCAGGAGATCTATGACTTTGCCAACTACGCCTTCAACAAGGCCCACGCCGTGGCCTACGCAGTGGTGGCCTATCAGACGGCGTACTTCAAGTGCCACTATACTCGGGAGTACATGGCGGCGCTGCTCACCTCCGTGCTGGACAACTCCGACAAGGTGGCGGGGTACATCAACGAGTGCCGGGACTGCGGCATCGCCCTGCTGCCGCCGGACATCAACACCTCCCGGGACCGCTTCACCGTGGAGGAGGGGGGCATCCGCTTCGGCCTGGTGGCCATCAAGAACATCGGCCGGGGATTCATCCTCTCGGTGATGCGGGAGCGGGAGGAAAACGGCCCCTTCGCATCCCTGTACGATTTTTGCAGCCGCATGACCGGCAGCGATATGAACAAGCGGGCGGTGGAAAATCTGATCCGCGCCGGCGCCTTCGACTCCACCGGCGCTCGCCGGTCCCAACTCCTCAAGGTCTATGAGACTGTGATGGACTCCGTTGCCGAGCGGCAGCGGCAGAATCTGGAGGGGCAGCTGGATTTTTTCTCCATGGCGGCGGAGACGCAGGAGAATAAGGCTGCTGACAAGGAGATCCCCTTGCCGGATATTCCGGAGTTCACGGCCCATGAGCGGATGCTCATGGAAAAGGAGACCACCGGCCTTTACCTCTCCGGCCACCCCATGGACGCCTATCGGGACACGGTGCGGCGGCTGCGCGTGCCCACCATCGCCTCCGTTTTGGAGGACTTTTCCCAGGAGGGCGGACCCACCCGCTTTGCGGATGGGCAGCAGCTGACCCTTGCGGGGGTGGTGTCCTCCAGCAAGACCAAGACCACCAAGAATAACTCTCTCATGGCCTATGTGACCGTGGAGGACGAGACCGCCTCCATCGAGCTTTTGTGCTTCAGCCGGTGCTTGGATACCTGCGGCGCCTACCTGAAGGAGAACCAGGCAGTGGCGGTGAAGGGGCGCCTCTCCGTCCGGGATGAGAAGGCCCCCCAGCTCATGTGCGACTCCGCCTACCCACTCTCCACGGTGGAGGGGACGCTGCCGCCCCAGGCCCCGCCGCCGAAGCGGGAAGCGGAGAAGGGCACCCTCTATTTGAAGTTCCCCAGCCTGGACGACCCCGCGGTGCGGCACATGAAGCTGGTCTTCCAAATGTTCCCCGGCCGCGAGCCGGTGCGGATGGTCATGGACGACACCCGCAAGGTCTACGGCACGGAGGCCCAGCTCCACCCCTCCCTCATCCGGGAGGCCCAGGAGACCCTGGGGGAGGAGAACGTGGTGCTGCGCTGCCAGCCTCCCCGGTGAGGAGCCGCCTGCCGGAAGGCCCTGTATCCGGCCGGGACCGCCGTGACCTCCCGAGAGCCTTGCATGCGTCTGCCGAGGCCATGTGTGGTGAGCCCTGCCGACCTAAAACCGCAAACAGAGGACCGTGCTTTCGGCACGGTCCTCTTGCTCGTTCTCGCTTCTTATTTCCGGCTCCGGCCGTCCTGCCCGTCGTCCAGCAAAACGCCCATGATCTGGCCGTAGATGTGCTCCGGCGCCTTGCGGAAGCGCTCCGCCAGGGCGGCGGCCATATCCTCCCGCAGGGCCATCACCGTCATGTCCAGGACACTGCCCATATCGTCGTCCAGCGCAAGGCGGACGGAGTAGGTGCCGTTGGGCCGCTTTTCATAGGAGGCGCGGACTTGGCTCTTGCGGCGCAGCTTGCGGTTCTGGATGTCCAGATTCTTGTCGCACAGCAGCCGCACGGAATAGGGGAGGCTGGACTCGCAGATGGCGCCATTGCGGGCCCCCTGCTCCGTGATGGCATACAGCCCCTCGGAGGAGAGGGTCAGCTGCCCGGTTTTTACCAGGTCCCGCAGACACTCTGAAAAGTCGAAATAATCGATTCCGTCGTCGCACATGGTCAGATCCAGCACGATCTCAAAGGGGACCGGTTCAATGAGACGGGAGACGATGTATAAAATCAGAAATTTGATCTCCAGCTTGTCATGAATAAACCCATGGCCCGCCATCAAGAACACCTCCTGCCGTTCGTTCATGGTCTTTTATGCTCCCACAAATTTTCCGGGTGCGGAGACCCGGCGGCGCGGCTTTGCCACACCTTGCCCGAGGGCGTCAAAATTTGATGGTTCCATACAACGCAAAGCTTTTGCTCCGCAATAGCCGCACTTTGCGCGTCCATGCGGCATTGCCGCATGGCTTTCGTTTATGATACCACATTTTTGCGCCGTTGGGTAGAGGGAAATGCAAAAAGGCCGCGCCCCGGCCGCTCGACACGGGAGGCGGCGGCCGGGGACAGAAAAAAGTTTTTGGCCGACTGTCAGATTTTGTCGTATTTTGCCTTGACGGGCCCCGCCGGGATTGGTATGATGTGGTTGACCATAATCTTTTGGGAGGCGGCGGCATGAAAAGACGGATCACGGCAATGCTTCTGGCGGTATTGATGGCAGGCAGCCTGGTGGGGTGCGGCGAAAAGCAGACGGAGGTCCCGGCGGTGGAGCCGGCGCCCATCGTGGAGCCGGAGCCGGAACCCACGCCGGAGCCCGAGCCGGAACCAGAACCGGAGCCGGAACCCGAGCCCGAGCCGGAGCCCGAGGGGCCCGCCGGCACCAACCCGCTCACGGGCCTTCCCATGGAGCCGGAGTATGAGAACGACCGGCCGGTGGCGGTCATGCTCAACAACCTCAAGGCCGCCCAGCCCCAGCTGGGTGTGAGCCAGGCGGACATCATCTATGAGGTGCCCGCCGAGGGCGGCATCACCCGGATGCTGGGCGTGTTCCAGTCCCTGGAGGGGGTGGGCAACCTGGGGAGCATCCGCTCCACCCGGGCCTACTACCTGGAATTGGCCCTGGGCCACGATGCCCTTCTGGTCCACGCCGGCGGAAGCCCGGAGGCGTATCAGGACATCCCCGCCTGGGGCGTGAACAATATGGACGGTGTCCGGGGCGGCAGCGACGCCAAGATCTTCTGGCGGGACGAGAACCGCCGCAAGACCGCCGGGTATGAGCACAGCCTCCTGACCTCCGGGGAAAACATTTTGGCGTATCTCGCGAACGGTCGCTACCGCACGGAGCACAAGGACGGCTATACCTACACCCAGGCCTTCGCCCAGGACGGAACGCCGGCGAACGGCACGGCGGCGGAGCATGTGAAGGTTCGTTTCTCCGACTACAAGACCGGCACCTTCGACTATGACGCCGCTCTCGGCCAGTACCGCATCGGCCAGTACGGCAAGGAGTATACCGACGGCAACACCGGCCAGCAGGTCACCACCACCAATCTTCTGGTGCTGGAGACATCCATCTCCGACATCTCCGGCGACACGGCGGGCCGCATCCGGGTGCAGATGAGCGGCAGCGGCAAGGGCACCTTCTTCTGCGGAGGAAAGTCCGTGCCCATCCAGTGGAGCAAGGCGGACCGCAACAGCCAGTTCGTCTACACGCTGGAGGATGGCACCCCCCTGACCCTGGGACAGGGCCGGAGCTATGTGTGCATCCTCAGCCCCAGACGCAGCACCGTCACCGTCAGCTGAGCGAAAACAGGACCCTCAGGCGCCGCGGCAGGACCGCGGCGCCTTTTTCACCCTCCTGCCCCCGGCGCATACACTGGATTGAAAGAGCCTTTCTTTCAGTGACTTATAGGAGGTATTGCAATGCCTGAAAAAATCGTGCCCGGTCCCATTGAGGACGCCGGCGGCATCCAAGAGGCGGTTTGCATCCATACCAGGAAGATCTACGATTCCTGCCGGGATAAGGATTGCATCGAGGATCTGCGCTTTTACCCCATGAAGGAGTATGCGGAGGTCATCAGCCGCGCCCTGTCCGTCCGGGGCGGCAGCGCCAGGCTCCTGCACGTGTATGTGGACGTGGAGCCGGTCAGCTTCAACCGGGGCTACTACACCGTGGACCTGCGCTTTTTCTACCACGTGACGCTCCAGGCGTATCTGAGCAGCCCCATCCCGGTAAAGGTGGAGGGACTGAGCGTGTTCGACAAGCGGGTCATCCTCTTCGGAAGCGAGGGGAGCGCCAAGATCTTCTCCTCGGAGCTGCGCAGCGGTGAGCCGGATCTCCAGATGCTCCAGCGCACCAATCTGCCGGTGGCCGTGGTGGAGGCGGTGGACCCCATCGTGCTGGACGCCCGCATCGTGGACGTGTGCGACCGGCGGGACGGGGAGTGCGACCTGTGCGAGATCCCGTCCTTCATCAACGAGTGCTTTGGCGGCGCCCTCTTCGGCGGGGAGGACCTGCGCCGGATCTACATCACCCTGGGTCAGTTCTCCATCGTCCGGCTGGAACGGGATTCCCAGCTCCTGGTGCCGGTGTATGACTACTGCATGCCGGACCAGGAATGCTCCACCGGCAGCAGCGAGGACCCGTGCAGCATCTTCCGCAACATCGATTTCCCGGTGGGGGAGTTCTTCCCGCCCAACACCGTGCAGATGTCGGACAATTACCGGGAGGCCCGCTGCTGCGCCTGCGGCGAGTGAGCGCCGTCCGGCAGAGGACCCGGACCCAACGAGAAGAAGCCAGCCGGAAGGCTGGCTTCTTCTTATGACAGCGTTTCCAGAAAGCGGCGCAGCGGCGCGTCCTGATTGCCGGTGCGCCAGGCGGCGATGATGTCTTCCGTCTCCTCCTCTCCCTCCAGGGGGACGAAGATCAGGTTGTCCGCGTTGGTCAGCTTGTCGGTGCAGTAGGCGGGCAGGATGGAGATGCCCTCCTCGGCGGCCACCATGATGAGGATGCTCTCCACGTCGTTGGACCGCAGGAGGATGTTGGGCTTGTACCCGGCGCGCTGATAGAGCTGGAAGAAGTAGGTATCCCCGAAGGAGTCCCCGGTGCCGGAGGGCGTCATGTAGAGGATGGTCTCGTTTTTCAGCTCCTGCCGCCGCAGGGACCGGCGCTGGGCGTAGGGGTGGCTTCCGTACAGGGCCACCACCAGCCGGGCCCGTTGGATGAGCCGCCACTCCACCTGGGGGTCCTGGCACAGATTGGTGCTGTCCCAGGTGAAGATCAGGTCGTATTCCCCGTTCAAAAGGCCCGCCGCCAGCATGTCCGTGTCGCAGCGGTAGCAGGTGAGGAGGATGTTGGGGAAGGAGCGGTGGAAAGAGCGCAGCTTGTCGGAGAGGTCGCTTCGCTCGTAGCCTTTGGTGTAGCCGATGCGCAGGGTGCCCACCAGGCCGGTGGAGGCGTCCCGGGTGCGGCTGACGGCGGTGTCCATCCGCTCCAGGATGGCCTTGGCCTCCGTGAGGAAGACGCTGCCCGCCGGCGTCAGAGAGATGGGCCGGCGGGTCCGGTCGAACAGCTGCACGCCCAGCGTCTCCTCCAGGGCCTGGATCTGCTGGGTGATGGCGGTCTGGGACAGGTAGTACTGGGCCGCCGCCTTGGTGAAGCTGCGTTGCTGGGCCGCCGCCGTGAAGTAGCGGAGCTGGTTGATGTTCATGAGATCACCGCCAAAATAAGATGAGCTTATTTTAACATGGAAAATCCACCCTTGCAACCCAATCAACAGGAGATTACAATAACCGGGAATGATGAAAGGGAGGCGGTCTCATGAACATCCTGGTATACGAGGCCCGCGAGGACGAGCGGGAGGCGCTCAGGCGGCAGGGGGAGACCCTTGGCGTGGAGCTGACGGTCTGCGAAGAGGTGCCGACCCTGGAAAACGCCGCACTGGCCGCAGGGCATCAGGGCGTCTCCATCCTGGGTCAGGGGCAGATCACCGCGGCGCTGCTGGACGCCTGGCACGCCCTTGGTGTGAGATACCTCTCTACCCGCACGGTGGGGCACGACCATATCGATCTCGGCCATGCCAAAAGTCTCGGGATGCGGGTATGCAATGCCGCGTATGACCCGGACGGCGTGGCGGATTTCACCGTGATGCTGATGCTCATGTGCCTGCGGCACTATAAGCAGGCTATGTGGCGGGGACAGGTCAACGATTTCTCTCTCGCCGGTCTCCAGGGCCGGGAGCTGCGAGAGCTGACGGTGGGCATCCTGGGCACCGGACGCATCGGCACCCGGGTGATCCGGGACCTCTCCGGCTTCGGCTGCCGGATATTGGCGCACAGCCATCACGAAAACCCGGATGTGGCGGGCCTTGCGGAGTACGTGGACCTGGATACGCTGCTGCGCCGGTCCGACGTGATCTCCGTCCATATGCCGCTGCTGCCCGCTACCCGCCACCTCATCTGCCGGGAGACCATTGCCAAAATGAAGGACGGCGTGGTGCTCATCAACTGCTCCCGTGGGGAACTGGCGGACATCGAGGCGCTGGTGGAGGGGATCGAGAGCCGGAAGATCGGCGCCCTGGGCATGGACACCTCCGAGGGGGAGGAGGGCATCATCCACGCGGACCATCGGGTGGACATCCTGCCCAACCGAAACTGGTTCTATCTCCACCAGTTTCGAAACGTGGTCATGACCCAGCACATGGCGTTCTATACCGACGCGGCCGTGGGGAGCATGGTATCCTGCGGCGTCCGGGGCCTGTGGCAGATGGCCAACGGTCTTCCCTGCGAAACGGAGCTGTGAGGTGTGCCTCCGGGCCTGCGCCGAAAATCGCTTCTGCGCCCCGGGACGAGATGACAGGCGTCTGCCGGGAGTTCAGCCAGCCCTTCGGGACACGAGAAAGAAACCCCGCCCGTTCGAGCCTGTGCCGCACAAGCGGCCACAGCGAAAGGGCGGGGCTTGCCGCATCCAGGGGACCTGCGGCGGGGCCATGATGCAGAGGATTCTATCAGAGCTTGTACCGGTTGCGCAGGTAGACGGTATCCAGAGCGGTGGGGCGGCTGCCCTGCTTTCTCTTCATGCAGAGCACCGCAATGCCCGCAAGGTACGGGATCATTGCCAGCATCTCTGGGGAGAGGGCCAGGGTCTTGCTGATTTGCAGCTTCAGCTGGATCACGTCAAATAGACCCAGGAGAAGAGCGGTGAGAAAGATACCGAGCGGAGACCAGTTGCCCATCTTGACTGCGATGACGGCGATCATACCCTTGCCGCTGATCATGCCGTCGAAATACCGGTCCAGTTGGCCGAGGCCCATATAGGCGCCCGCAAGACCGCATAGGGCGCCGCAGATGAGCACGCCGCTGTACCGCATTTTCCAAACGTCGATGCCCGCCGTTTCCACGGCCCGGGGATCGTCGCCCAGGGCCCGCATACGAAGTCCGTAGGTGGTGTGGAAGACGATGTAGTGGGCGCCGATGCCCAGAAGAATCGCCGCGTACACCAGCGGAGAGAGCTGCGCGAGGTAGCTGCCTGCCATTGGGAGCTTCGCGAGAATATCCGTGGTCTGCAGGGCGCTGACATAGGGAGAGTAGGTGGAGCCGAAAATGGCCACGCACAGGAACTTCGTAACGCCTCGGCAGAACATAGTCAGCCCCAGACCGCTGATGGCGTGCAGTCCGCCGAATTCCACGCAGACCAGCGCGTGGATGCCGCCGGCGGCTATTCCGCCCAAGATGCCGCACAGCACGCCGCACCAGGCATTTCCTGTCATGTAGGAGCCTAGGACTGCCATGAAGGCGCCGCTTATCATCATGCCCTCCGCGCCCAGGTTCAAAACGCCTACCCGCTCGCAGAACATATTGCCGAGGCCGGCCACGAAGATCGGCGTGCAGAGCCGGATCACAGAGAGCAGCAGATTCAAAAATACATCCATTCCGTCAACCTCTCTTTCTCCGGTTCAGCAGATAGCGGATGAAATAATTGCTGGCGATCACAAGGATTAAGGAGCCTTGGATGACCGAGACGATCTCGCTGGACAGGCCCATCTTCGCCTGAAGGGAGAGGGAGCCATTGCGCAGCGCACCGAAGGAGATGCTTCCGATCACGGCAAGAAGGGGATTGGCATCGCACAAAAGCGCGATGGGGATGCCGTCATAGCCAAAGCCAGGGGAGATCTCCGTATAAAGGCAGTGGTAGTTCCCCAGTACTTCCAAGCTGCCGCCGATCCCTGCCAGGGCGCAGCTGATAAGAAGAGCCATGGAGGTATAGCGCCCCGTGGGGATGCCGGCGTAGAAGGCGGCGTCCCGATTTTGGCCCACCGCACGCATCTCGTAGCCTGCCACGGTTTTGTTGAAGAACCAGGACAGCACCACTGCGCAGACGAGCACGAAGAGGATGGCGATGGTCATGCGATACGGAGGCCCAAGAAGATAGGGGAGCTCCGCCGCAGGCTGGATGGGTCTGGAGGAAGGGACCAGGGCGTTTTCTGACTTAAAAAGGTCCAGCACAAAATACTGGAGGAAATACTCCGCCACGTTGTTCATGAGAAGGAAGATCACCAAAAGGTCTACGCCGTGGCTTCGGTGCATGATGGTGGGGAAGAGACCGAACAGCATACCGAAAAGCGCCCCGGCCAGCATGCAAAGAGCGATGCAGAGAGGGGAGGGAAGGCCCTGTATCAGATTCCCCGCCAGCGTCGCGCCGATGGCGCCGAAGGCGAACTGCCCCTCTGCACCGATGTTGAAGGCGTTTCCCTTCATGGAGACGATGATGGCAAAGGTGCAAAAGGCGATGGGGACGGACTTTTTGATGGTGCCCACCAGGTTGGCCGAGCTTCCGAAGGCCCCCTTGAAGAGGACCGCAAAGGCCTCCACAGGATTTTTCCCCATCATGACGATCCAGACGGAGCTCAGCAAAAACGAGAGGAAGATCAGAAGAAACGGCACGATCAGATTAACGACCTGCTGCCGGGTGACGGTCCTGCCGCTGGCGGGAGATTTTGTACGGTTTTTCACTGGGGCACCTCCGTTTCCGATACGCGGCCCACCATCATGAGGCCGATTTTCTCCCGCGTTGCCTCTGCCGCTGAGAGGATACCCACGATCCTCCCGTCGTACATCACCGCGATGCGGTCGCTGAGCATCATGACCTCGTCCAGTTCCAAAGAGGCCAGCACCACGGCGCCGCCGACATTCCGGTGCCGCACCAGAATGTCGTGGATGCTCTCGATGGCGCCGATGTCCACGCCCCGGGTGGGCTGGTCCGCCACGATGAGCGTCGGCTGGTTGCCCACCTCCCGGGCAACGATCACCTTCTGCTGGTTTCCGCCGGAAAGGGCGGATGCCTTGTTGGCACTGTCCGCCGGGCGAATGTCGAAATCCTGGATGCTGTTCTCTGCCATCTGATGGATGGCCTTTCGGTCCTGCAAAAACCGCCTGCGAATGAACTGGGACTTTCGCTGCATGCCGAGGAGCAGGTTTTCCTCCACAGAAAAATCCAGGATTAGGCCGTGCTTATGTCGATCCTGGGGAATGAAGGCGATGCCTGTGGCCTTCCGCTGGGCGATGGAGCGGCGGGTCACATCCTCCCCTTGATACAAAACGGACCCCCGGTCACAGGGGAGCACCCCGGCGATCAGTTCGGTGAGTTCTGTCTGCCCGCTTCCGTCGATCCCGGCGATGCCCAGGATCTCTCCTTTGCGCACCGTCAGACTGATGTCCTTCAGGACCTCCCGGCCGTCCCGCCGATAGGAGACATTTTGCATTTCCAGGACTGAGCCCTGGAAGTGGGTCTCCTGCTTCTGTCCGCCCAGGTGGATATCCCGGCCCACCATATAGGCCGTCAGGCTGGGAATGTCCGTCTCCGCCTTGGGGACCGTTACCACGTGGCGGCCGTTTCGAAGCACCGTGATATCGTCGCTGAAATCCATGACCTCCTCTAACTTGTGGGTGATGATGAGGATGGTCTTGCCCCGCTTCTTGAGCTGGGAGAGAGTCCTGCCAAGCTCGTCGATCTCCTGGGGCGTCAGCACTGCGGTGGGCTCATCCAGGATGATGATGTTGGCACCGCGGTAGAGCATCTTCACGATCTCCACCCGCTGCTGCATCCCCAGCGAAATCTCCCGGACCGGCCGCTTGGGATCGATGGAGAGGCCATATTCCCGGCACACCCGGGCCACCGCCTCCGCCGCCGCTTGGCGGTCATAGCGCAGCCCTTTTTTCGGCTCGCTGCCCAAAACCACATTGTCCGCCACGGAGAGGCGGGGGATCAGCATAAAATGTTGGTGTACCATACCGATGCCGCAGGAGATGGCGTCTGTTGCGCTGCGCAGATGCCGCTCCTTTCCGTCGATCAGGATCTGACCGGCATCCGGAAGATACAGACCGTAGAGAATGTTCATCAGCGTCGTTTTGCCCGCGCCGTTTTCGCCGATCACCGCATGGACTGTTCCGGGGCGCACCGCCAGGGAGACATCGTCGTTGGCTACCACCGTGCGGAATTGCTTTCTGATGTGGCGCATCTCCACAGCGTATTCCATAGTAAAGCCCCTCCTTTTGCAGGCAGAGGGCTTCCGAATGGGTCGCTCGCTCAGTCGGAAGCCCTCTGATGAAGGTCAGGTTTGTGCTCAGGTCAAGGATGTCAGATATGCGGTCAGTTCCTCCTCCGAGGTGGGAGGCACGATCTCGCCGGAAATCAGCTTGCCCTCGATCTGCGCCATTTTATCCCGAATCTCCTGGGGGATCATGTCGCCCAGGTAGGGGGAGAGACGGATGCCGGTAGCGCCGGATTCCAGACCCACCCGCACGATGCCGGAGGGCATTTCGCCGTCGATGAACTGCTGGCAGACGTCGGCAAAGTACTCGTCGGTCTTAATGATGTGGGAGGCCAGGATGCGGTCGGGGGAGAGGTCATACTGTCCAGTGGCGGCGCCCATGGCGTAGTAGCCCTCGGGCATGCTCTCAGCGGCCTGGTAGACGCCGTTGGCTGCACCGCCTGCGAAGGCCTGCACGATGGTGATGCCGTCGCCGTACATTTGCAAGGCCAACTCCTTGGCCTTGGCAATATCCTGGAAGTCGCCCACGTAGGCGATGGCAGCCTCACCGCCCGCATAACCGGCGCCTGCGGCAAAGCAATAGCGGCACAGCTCCAGGTCTGTGATGCGCATGCCGCCGATCCAGCCCACCTGATTGCCGCCGCCCAGATATTCGCTCATCATCACGGCGAAGGCTCCGCCGATGAACCCGGCGGCGGGCTCGTCAAACTGGATGGATGTGCAGTTGTCGTAGCCGTCCACCGTGCCCTTATTGAGGATGTAGTGGGTGTTGGGGTAATCCTCCAGAATATTGGGCATGATGTCGGACACGGTGCCGGCCATGAGCACCATGTCATAGCCCTCGTCGCCGAACTGGCGGGCATAGAGCTCATGGTCGCTGAAATCGCTGACCTCCACGCTGGTGACCGGGATGCCGGTATTTGCGGTAAAGGTCTCCATGGCCTTCAAAAACGCGTCGTTCATGCCGTTGTCGCCAAAGGTGCCGCCGGCCACCATAGCGAGCTTCCGCTCCTTTGCCGGCTCTGTTCCTGCGGTACTGGGAGCGCTGCTGCCGGAAGGGGGAGTGCCGCTGCCGCCGGAAGAGGGAGTTGTGCTGCTGCCGGCACCGCAACCGGTCAGCACTGCCAGAGTTAGGACCAGGGATAATGCAAGGGTCAAAATTCGTTTCATCTCGGGTTCCTCCTTCATAATATTTCTGTCAGGATCGACAGTACTCCTCTAAAAGCCGCTGGTGGACCCCCTCGGTCATGCCGCACTCCTGATAGAGCCGCTGGAGATAGGCAAGCATGAAGCGGTGCCTTGCGGCGGCCTCTGCCTTTGCCTCCGGGGTATTCATAAGAGCCTCCAGGTGCAATAGCTTTTCATAAAAATGGTTGACTGTAGTGCTGGGCACCTTCCGGTTTGCGTATCCTTCCCGGCGCAGGGCGTCCCGCGGCGGCAGATCGGGGTCCAGGAGCCCGTTTCCAAAGGCGGCGCCTGTTGCGAAGGCCCGGGCGATGCCGATGGCGCCGATGGCGTCCAGCCGGTCCGCGTCCTGCACGATCTCGCCCTCCGCGGTCTGCATCTTCTTGATCTCGCCCATTCCCTTGAAAGAAAGGTCCCGGATGATGGCCTGGATCTGCTGGATCAGCGCCTCCGGCGCGCCGCAGCTGCGCAGCCAGGATGCAGCCGCCTGGGGTCCTGCGGCCTCATTGCCGTCGTTGAATTTCCAGTCGTCGATGTCGTGGAGCAGCGCACCCAGGGCCACCGTCACCAGGTCTGGCTGCCGGCTCGACTCTCGCGCAAGGCGCATCGCCATGCGGTAGACACGCTCCGTGTGAAGCCAGTCGTGGCCGGTGGGCTCCTCCTTCTGCCGCTTTTTCATGTAGGCGATGGTTCGCCGGATCAGGTCGTTTTCCTCAATGTCGTCGTATTCGTCGGCCGGAGCATCCAGGTCCATCCGCTCATGCTGGCAGGCAAAGCGCAACGGCCCGCTGGAGGGCGGAACCAAGAGCCCATGGTGCATCAAAAGGAGCTTTTCCCGGACCGCCTGAGGATAGGTGAGGAGCGTATCGTAGGAGGCGTGGACCGAGGCAGGACCGATCTGGCAGTCGTGGAAGAGGACCTTTACGCCGGCGTCCAGTAGACGCTCCGCCAGCGGCAGATCGCACTGCATGTCAGACGTGTAGGCAAACTGCCCCTCCGCCAATAGCCCGCAGCTGAATTTTCCCGGGATGTGCCGGGTGGGGAACCACACGGCCTGTGCGCCTCCGCAGAGGGCAAAGCGCTCCCCCTCCGCCGGGGCGGCCACGTCGAAATAATCCTCCAGAGCCGTGCAGCCGCCCTCCGGGTTCCACAGCCCGCCCTTGAGCAGGTTTTCCCAAACAGCTTTCCGCAGGGGCGCCGGCACGATCAGCTGCAGCTTTTTGTGGGAGAAGTACTTGCTGTACAGCGCCGCAGCCTCCAGACCGCCGGCGTGATCGAAATGAAGATGGGTGATGAAGATGCGCTCGATGCTCTCCATCCGCAGCCCAAGCTGGCTCAGGCTCTCCCAGGCCGTCACGCCGCAGTCGATCAGTGTTCGCTGTCCGTCACATTCCAGAAGTGCGTTGTTGTTGTAAACGCCGTCGGAAAACCCGTTTCCAACGCCCAGCATGGTCACAAACATGGGCCTGTCCCTCCTCGTTGGTGTTATTGTACTGTTCCGATTTTCTCAAAAACAGGACATATGTCCATTGTCTTCTCAAATCGACGGATTTCATCTGGTTTTCTCGTGACAGGGAAGGGCGCAGCGAATGCCTCTGCCGCATCCGCCGCGCCTTCCTAAAACAGATCTGTCAGTGCGCTCAGCCGCGCCGGGTCCAGGACCCGCAGGGTCTTGGCTCGATCCCGGCATAAAATCCCGCCTTTTTCCATGGCCGTGATGATGCGGCTCATGTGCCGCGGGGTGATGCCCAGAAACTCAGCCGCCTCACTGGATTTGAGATGCACCGTGTGCGCATCATCCATCCGCTCCAGCACGTACCGTGCAAATCGGTTCTGCGCCGGATAGAGCAGGCTCCTGGAATACGCACCGGAAGTGCGGTACAGCTTTTCAATAAGATTGTTGCAGATGAGCCGGTAAAAGGCGATGCTGTGGGACAGGTGCTGCCGGACGAGAGCAATGGGAAAGCTGATGAGCACCGCGTCCGTCTCGGTCTGTACGCTGTGCAGCGCGTTCAGCCCCTGCATGTACTCGATGTCGCCCAGCAGCTGGGGCGGGACGGCGTGGGCCACGATGCCAAGCTTCCCCTTTTCCGATATGGAGTATACCTGCAAAACGCCCTCCACCAGGATCAGCACCTGACGGATCTCGTCGCCCGCAACCATCACCGTCTGCCCGGCTGCATAGCGCACCACCCGGGCACCTGCCTCCACCTCCGGCGTCAGCAGCTCCTCCGCGCCGATCTGCTTCGCGCAGCGGCGCAGCTCGCTGAGCGCATCTGTTTTCTTCATGGCCGCTCCCTCCGATCCCAGCGGGTTTCCGCGTTGTTTATGGACATATGTCCTTTGATTATTATAGCAGGGCTTCTATCATTTTATCAAGCGGACGATCTATGCCTGAATAGAGAGGAGCATGCAGTATGCAATCGATCATCGACCGGCCGGAGCTGGCTGAGGCCGGCAGCGCCCGGATGCACTGGTTCCGGGAGCAGATGCCCTTGATCTCCCTTTTGAAAGCGCGTTTTCAGGAGGAACGGCCCTTCCGGGGTCTGAACGTGGCCATCTGTCTCCATGTGGAGCCGAAAACTGCCTATTGGATCGAGGCCATCCTCGCCGGCGGCGCGAAGCATGTGTATCTGGTCGGCTGTCTTGGCACCACAAAGGCGGACACCGCCGCCTTTTTGGCCGCCGACCCGCGCATCACAGTCCTGGCGCGGGAGCAGGACACGCTGGAGGACCACCAGCGCTACTTGGAACTGGTCATGGAGCAGCAGCCGGACCTTCTTTTGGACAACGGTGCCAGCCTGATTCTGGCCTATTGCAAAAAACCCCGCTCCTGGAAGCCCCTGGGTGCCAACGAGGAGACCCGGACGGGCCGCCTGCTCATCGACGACAGTGGTTGTGACATCCCCTTCCCGGTCATCGTCATCGACGATTCCCCGCTGAAAAAGCTGCTGGAAAACGCCATCGGTGTGGGCCAGTCCGTGGTGGACGGGTTTATGCGCGCCACCAGCCTCCTTCTGGGAGGCAGGCGGGTCCTGGTCATCGGCTACGGCTGGGTAGGCAGCGGCATCGCCAACAAATTCCGAGCCATGGGAGCCCACACCAGCGTCCACGACGTGGACCCGGTGTATCTTCTGAAGGCCCGGGTGGATGGTCACACCGTCAGCGAGGAGCTGGTGGAGCTCCTGGGACAGGCGGAGGTGGTCATCACGGCCACCGGTCGGTTCCACATCCTCACTACCGCCCACATCCCGTATTTTCGTCACGGCGCCATCCTCTGCAATGCCGGACACTTCGGCTTTGAGATCAACGCCGATGAGCTGCGGGATGCGGCGGACCTTGTGGAGGATCTGGGTGGTGGCAAGGAGTCCTTTACCTATGGGGACAAGAAGATTTTCCTTTTGGAAAATGCCAGCCCCCTGAACCTGTCCGCCGGGGACGGTAACCCCATTTCCATCATGGACCTGGGCCTCGCGCTGCAGGCCTGCTGCGGTGCCCGCCACGCAACGGATGGAAGCCAGCTCCACAACGGCGTCCAGCCCGTGCCGCGGGATATCGACTGCTTCGTCAGCAGGCAGATGCTGCGCACTTGACGGCGGAGGATCGGCATGAAGCTTCTTTTCACCCATGCGCAGAGCCTGCAAACCAGCGAGGGCTCCGCAACCGTTGCAGCCGATGACTTTTTGGGAGTCCAGGACGAGAAGATCCTGTTCGTGGGAGCACTGCCCGCCGATTTTACGCCTGACCGGACCATCGACTGCCATGGCGGGCTGCTGATCCCTGGGTTCGTCAACGCCCACACCCATTCGCCCCTCTGCCTTCTGCGGGGGCGGGGGGAGGACCGCTGCCTGCAGGATTGGCTCTCCAGCATCGTCTGGCCCTTTGAGGCAAAGCACACCTATGAAAGCTGCTACTGGGGCACGCTGCTCAACGCCGCCGAGAGCATACGCTGCGGAACTACCTGCCTCAATGACATGTACATCCACTCCGACGCAGTGGCTGCCGCCCTGGACGACTGCGGCCTGCGGGCGCTGGTCACGGCGACTGTGACTGACGAGCTCCTCTCTCAGGAGCCGGACCGTCTGCAGGAGATCGCCGCGCTGGAGCGGCGCTATCGCGGCCACCCCAGACTTCACATTGGCGTCGCGCCGCATGCGGTCTACACCTGTTCGGATGAGACCTTGCGCCGGGTGGCCCAGCTCTGCGGCAGCACCGGGATGCCCGTCCATATCCATGTGTCGGAGACATGTCGAGAGGTGGAGACCTGCGCCGCCCACACCGGCGGAAAGACGCCGCTCCAATATCTGGACAGCTTCGGCCTGGTCCAGTCCCAGTCTCTTCTGGCCCACTGCACCCACCTGACGAAGGAGGAGATCCGTCTTCTTGCCGACCGGGGCGCCTGTGCTGTCCACTGCCCACGCAGCAACCTGAAGCTGGGCAGCGGTATTGCCGATGTGCGCCGCTTTCTGGAGGCTGGGGCACGGGTGGCCTTAGGTACGGACAGCTCCGCCAGCAACAACAATCAAGACGTATGGGAGGAGCTGCGCTTTGCTGCCCTGCTGCAAAAGGGCGTTCACGGCGACCCTACCCTGATGCCCATCCGGGAATGTCTGAGCATGGCATTTCACGCACCGCTGGCAAGCATGGGCTTTCCGGAGGGCGGCGTGCTGGCGCCCGGCGCCCCGGCTGACTTGGTGTTGCTGGATACGCAGAACGCCGCCTGGCTCCCCAGCGCGAATCCTCTTGCCGATCTGATCTACGCAGCTCCCACAGGAAGCGTCGTTCTCACCATGGTGGCCGGCCGGGTGCTCTATGAAAACGGGACGTACCTGAGCATCGACATGGACCGCCTGCGCTTTGCCATCGATCGCATCCTCCGGCAGTTTGGCCTGTAACGACCATCAAAAAAGAGGACCGCCTCATAGAGGCGGTCCTCTTTTTTGCACCCAGCGGGCATATCGGCGGACGAGCCGTCATACACTGGACCAGCTTGAGAAAGGGGGAGGACCCTTGGAGGAGACGGCGAAGATCACGCGCTATGAGGAGGCGGCGGCCATTTTGCCCAACCGCCTGCGCAAAGCGGCGCTCACAGTGAGCGGCGAGAAGAAAGCCGCGGCGGAGGAACTGCGGCTGCGGGTGGGGCAGCCCATGACGGTGCTGCTGCCCGGCGGGGAGGAAGCACTGGAGGGACCGCCGGTGGAGCCGGAGGAGCTGGAGACGCTGTGCGATCTTGCAACGGAATTTTCCCGTTACGCGGCGTCCGAGACCCTGCGCCACGGGTTTTTGCCCGTGCGGGGCGGCTTTCGGGTGGGTCTTTGCGGCACGGCGGTAGTCAAGGAGGGGGTCAACACCAATTTGAAGCAGCTCTCCTCAGCGGTCATCCGCATCGCCCGCCAGCACCGGGGTATCGGGCAGGACCTGGCGCCCCGGCTGTTTCCCGGCGGCACCTTTGCCTCCACGCTGCTGCTGGCCTCGCCGGGGGGCGGAAAGACGACGCTTCTGCGGGACCTGGTCCGCCTCCTCTCCGAGGGAGTGGAGGGGTACGGACATCGCCGGGTCTGCCTCATTGACGAGCGGGGCGAGGTGGCGGTGATGTACCGGGGGCGGCCCCAGATGGACGTGGGACCCCACACCGACGTGCTGGACGGATGTCCCAAGGCGCTGGGCATCCCCATGGTCCTGCGGGCCATGAATCCCCAGATCATCGCCGTGGACGAGATCACCGCCCGGGAGGACCTGCGCGCCGCCGCCATGGCCGCAGGCTGCGGCGTTGCGCTTCTGGCAACGCTCCACGCCGGCGGGGTGGAGGAGCTGAGGCAGCGTCCGCTGTGCCGGGAGCTTTTGGAGACGGGGCTCTTCCGCCTGGCGGTCACCATTTCCGGCACCGGAGCGGAGCGGACCTACACCGTGGAGGAGCTGCCGTGCTGAGGGCGGCGGGGGCCGGGTGCATCCTGTGCGGCGCGGCGCTGGGGCGGTGGATCGCCCTGGGCCAGCGCCGGCGGCAGAGGAGAACGCTCTTCGACCTTTCCCATGTCCTGACGGATCTGGCGGAGGAGATCCGCATGGCCCGGGAGGCGATGCCCGTTCTGCTGGAGCGTCACGCCGCCCGATGCGGGCCGGATGCGGCACGCTTGCTGCGCACCGCCGCCTCCGCCGCCCGGCGGGGGGAGGATCTGGCCGATGCCTGGCAGGCGGCGGCCCGGGCTCTCCC
>JAFUGI010000156.1 GCA_017469475.1 Oscillibacter sp.
AAACGCTGGGAACAGCAGGCCGGCCCGCGGGCACGGCCGGCGGGCCTTCCTGCTAAGAGAACAGCGCGCCCCGGGGCGATCCCCAGAGCGCGCATGAGAGCAGGGAAGCGGCTCATCTCTGCCGCTGGCGGGAGGTGTAGAGGAGCTCTTCAAAGCTGCGGATATACACGTCGCAAAAGCCCCGCATCTCCGTCTCGTCCTGGGCAAAATAGTCGTCGTAAACGCCCACCACCCGCATCCGGGCGGCCCGGGCGCCCTTGCAGGCGGCCAGGCTGTCGTCAAAAATGGTGCAGTCCTCCGGCCGGACGCCGCCGGCCGCGGCAGCGGCGCGCCAGATGTCCGGCTCCTTTTTTTCCAGCCCCAGCTGCTGGGCGAAGGTGATGCGGTCAAAAAACTTTTCCAGCTCCAGGTGATGCAGGGCGGTGTGGCAGTGCTCCGGCACGCTGGAGGTGACCAGAGCCATCTGCCGCCCCTCGGACCGGCACTGCCGGAGATAGGCCCGGACGCCGGGCTTGAGGGTCACATTTGCATAGAGCCCCTGGGCCAGGTCCATCCATTCCGCCATGATCTCCTCGCAGCTCTCCGGCAAGTCGCAGAACTCCTTGGTGAACTTGGCGGCCAGGGGGAAGATGGTGTGGGCCACGCCCTCATAGTAAGCATGGGTGTAGGGCAGGCCCCGCCGGGCCAGAAATTCCCGGTCCACACGCTTCCAGATGCCGTTGGAGTCGATGAGGGTCCCGTCCATATCGAATAGAAACACGGCTTATGCCTCCTTTTCCAGCCAGAATCGCCAGGGGAAGTCCCGGGCCTCCTGGGCGTAGTCCACTCCGATCCGAGGACCGCGGCAGATCCGCTCCGCCGTCGTCTCCCACCGGGGAAGACCCACATCCTCCGGGGAGTCGCATACGAAGAGAGTGTCCCCGGTCAGGTCCATCCGGTTTTCCGCCAGTGTCAGGCTCAGGGCCTGACAGACCTTGCCGGGACCGTTGAGAAGATTCCTCTGCCGGTATGATGTCAGGGGACGGCCGCCATACCGCAGGCGCTGCATGGTCGCAAGGCCGCTGACCGCCTCCAGCCCCCGGATGAGGACGGCGGCAGGCTCGCCCTCCGGCTCGGTGACGAAGTTCAGGCAGTGGTGCATCCCGTAGACGAAGTAGATGTAGGCGTGGCCCGGCTGGGAGAAGAGGGGCTCTGTGCGCTCCGTCCGGCGGTAGTTGTAGGCGTGGCAGGCCTTGTCGCACCGGCCGATATAGGCCTCTGTCTCCGTGATGCGGCCGGACAGCAGCTCGCCCTCCCGCCGCCGCACCAGGAGCTTGCCCAAAAGGAGCCGGGCGACCTCCACCGTGTCGCCGCTGTAGAATTCCCGGGAAAGCCTTGCCATTTTCTCACCTCAGTGCTACAATATCTTCTTGTTGTGGGCATCTGCGCCCAAATCAGACACGATTCGCCGTTATTCTACCACGGATCGAGGGATGGAGCAAGGGAAATGAAGTTTGATCGGGTCCGGCAGAATGTGCTGCCGGTGCTGGCGGCCCTGATCTGGGGCACCGCGTTCGTCGCGCAGAGCGTGGGAGCAGACTATGTAAAGCCATTTACCTTTAATGCGGCCCGGTCCGCTGTGGCCTTTTTGTTCCTGCTGGGGATGAGCCTCGTGCGCCGCCGGTGGCTGCCCGGCAGCGTGATGCGCTCGTCCAGGCGGGAGCTGGCCGTGGCGGGCATCTGCTGCGGCGCCGCGCTGGCGGTGGCCTCCTTCTTCCAGCAGAAGGGACTGGAGACCACCACCTCCGGCAAGGCCGGGTTCATCACGGCGCTGTACATCGTCATCGTCCCCATCCTCAGCATTTTTCTGCGCAAGCGCCCGCCCCGGACCATCTGGATCAGCGTGGCGCTGGCCGTGGCGGGGCTCTACTGCCTGTGCATGACGGAGGACCTGCGCATCACCGGCGGGGACTTTTACATTTTGCTGTGCTCGCTGTGCTTTTCCATCCACATCCTGGTCATTGACCACTTCACCGCCCGGGTGGACGGGGTGGAGATGTCCTGCATCCAGTTTTTGGCGGCGGCGGTGCTGTCGCTGCTGGGGGCGCTCTGGGCGGAGGAGAGCACCACGCCGGAGGCGCTGCGGCTGTGCCTGTGGCCCATCTTGTACGTGGGCGTCTTCTCCAGCGGCGTGGGGTATACGCTGCAGATCCTGGCGCAGAAGGGGTCCAACCCCACAGTGGTGTCGCTGCTTTTGAGCCTGGAATCCGTGTTTGCCACGGTGTCCGGGGCGCTGCTGCTCCACGACCGCATGAGCGGCCGGGAGTATTTTGGCTGTGTGCTGATGCTCCTTGCGGTGGTGCTGGCCCAGCTGCCGGACCGGCGGAGGGAGGCGGCGGAAGGCAAAGCGGCGGCGGAATGATTTTTGGTTGCACAAAAGGTCGCCCTTATGATATACTACGTTATGGCGTATGCCCGGGTGGGCATACGTGAGAAAACAACGAGGTGATACCGTGCGGATCGACGTTTTGGGCGTGGGCTTTGACGACCTGACCATGGACGAGGCCGTGGAGCGGGGGATGGCCCTGCTGCGCGCCCCTGGCGCCCACTATGTGGTAACGCCCAACCCGGAGATCGTGGAGATCTGCCGGGAGCGGCCGGAGGTCGCCCGGGCGGTGAACGGCGCGGATCTGGTGCTGCCGGACGGCATCGGCGTCATCAAGGGCGCGGCCATGCTGGGTACCCCCTTGAAGGAGCGGACGCCGGGCATCGAGTTTGCCGCCCGACTGATGGAGCGCATGGCGGCGGAAGGGCGGTCCCTCTATCTTTTGGGGGCCAAGCCCGGCGTCGCGGAGGCGGCGGCGGAGAAGCTGACGGAGCAGTATCCCGGTCTTTCCATCGCCGGCACCCACGACGGCTATTTTCAGGAGGACGGCCCCGTGCTCCAGGCCATCCGCCAAAGCGGAGCGGAGGTCGTGTTCGTGTGTCTGGGCGCGCCCAAGCAGGAGCTGTGGATGGTGAAAAACGGCGCCGACACGGGAGCGCGCCTCCTGTGCGGCCTGGGCGGAAGTCTGGACGTTTTTGCCGGCACGGTGGAGCGGGCGCCCAAGTTCTGGTGCGACCACGGGCTGGAATGGTTTTACCGGCTGTGCAGGGAGCCGAAGCGGCTGGGCAGGATGATGAAGCTGCCGCTGTTTTTGGTCCACGTGCAGCAGGAAAAGCGGAAACGCTGATCTTCAGGAAACGGACAAGTGCACCGCCTGCTTCGACCAGGCGGGAAACAGGGAGGTTGGAATGGCCAAATATCAACGGGACGACACCGCCAGCTGGGACGCCGGCCAGGTGCGCCAACAGCAAACGCGCCGCAAGCCCCGCCGCAAGCGGCGGCTGTGGCTGCGGATCCCCCTCTACCTCATCTTTGTAGCGCTGCTCTCCGTGCTGATGGCGGAGTGCGGGTGGCTCCTTGCGTCGGACCTGTGCGCCTTCGGGCAGGGGGAGATCGTAGAGCGGACGGTGGAGGTCACGGCGGAGGACACCGTATCTACTGTGGCGGAGAAGCTGCAGGAGACGGGGCTCATCAAGTACCCCTGGTTCTTCCGGCTCTTTGCCAGGTTCACTAAGGCGGAGTCGAAGATCGGCATCGGCACCTACACATTGAATACGGACATGGACTATCAGGCCCTCATCAACGGTATGCGCAACGGCTCCGGCAACATGACCAGCCAGACGGTGGACGTCACCATTCCGGAGGGGTACACCGTGGCCCAGATCATTGCCCTCCTGGCCCAGAAGGGGGTCAATACGGCGGAGGCGCTGACGGAGGCCGCCGAGAGTGCCGATTTCTCTTACGACTTTATCAGCGGCGAGTCCCGGGACCTCTCCCGGCTGGAGGGGTATCTCTTCCCGGACACCTATCAGTTCTACGTGAACCACAACGCCAAAAACGCGCTGGACAAGCTCCTGACCAACTTCAACCGGAAGCTGGACGGCTGGGAGGAAGATCTGACGGCGGCGGAGGAGCGGGGCTATGACCTGAAGAAGATCATCATCATCGCCTCCCTCATCGAAAAGGAGACTGACGGCACGGACCAGCGGAAGATCGCCTCCGTGATCTACAACCGGCTGGACGGCCCCGGCGACAAGGCCGGGACCTACGGTCTGCTCCAGATCGACGCGGCGCTGCTGTACGCCCTGCCGGACCACACCGGCGCCATCACCGCCGCCGATCTGGAGACGGATTCGCCCTATAACCTCTACAAAAACGCGGGTCTTCCGCCCACACCCATCGCCAACCCCGGTGCCCGGTCCATCCAGGCGGCCCTGGAGCCGGAGACCACGGATTACTACTATTATGCTCTGGCAAAGGACGGCAAGCATCGCTTCTTCACCAACTACAGCGAGTTCAACGCCTTTGTCACCAGCAGTGAGTACAGCGGGAACTGACATGGGAAACAAACCGGAGCTGCTGGCCCCTGCGGGGGATATGGAGCGTCTGCGCCTGGCGGTGGCCTACGGGGCGGACGCGGTGTACCTGGCGGGCACGGATTTCGGGATGCGGGCCTTCGCGGGGAACTTCACGGCGGAGGAGCTGTATCAGGCGGTGGCCTATGCCCACGAGCGGGGCGTCCGGGTCCACTGCACCGTCAACACCATGCCCCGAAATGACGAGATCGCCCGCCTGCCGGAGCATTTGGAGCGGCTGGACGACGCCGGGGTGGATGCGCTGATCGTGGCGGACCTGGGGGCCTTTACCCTGGCAGGGCGGTATGCGCCCCACTGTCAGCGCCACATCTCCACCCAGGCCAGCATCTGCAATTACGAGACGGCTCGGGCCTGGTACGACCTGGGGGCCTCCCGTGTGATCCTGGCCCGGGAGCTCTCCCTTGAGGAGATCCGGACCATCCGGGACAGGACCCCGGCGGCGCTGGAGCTGGAAGCCTTTGTCCACGGCGCCATGTGCGTCAGCTACTCGGGTCGGTGCCTCCTTTCCAACTACATGACCGGTCGGGATTCCAGTCGGGGCGCCTGCGCCCAGCCCTGCCGCTACCACTACGCCCTGGTGGAGGAGAAGCGCCCCGGGGAGTATTTCCCCATTGAGGAGGACGCCCAGGGAAGCTACATCTTGAACTCCCGGGATATGTGCATGATCGACCATCTGGACGATCTGTGCGCGGCGGGCCTTTCCAGCCTGAAGCTTGAGGGCCGGGCCAAGTCCGCCTATTACGCTGCCATCGTCACCGCCGCCTACCGCCACTGTCTGGATGACGCGGCGGCGGGGCGGCCCGCGGACCCCATCTGGCGGGACGAGGTGGAGCATGTGAGCCACCGGCCCTATTCCACGGGTTTTTATTACGGCGCCCCAGGGCAGTATTATGAGACCTCCCGCTACATTCGAAACTGGCAAGTAGTAGCACTTGTCACCGATTGCGACGCAACGGGGAATGCCATCTTGTCCCTGCGCAACAAGTTCCGCTCCGGGGACACGGTGGAGCTGGTGGGACCGGATACGCATCCCTTTTCCATGACGGTGCCGGAGCTGACGGACGAGGCGGGGGAGCCGCTGTCCGAGGTCCGGACGCCCCAGATGGTCTTTCATATGAAATTGCCGCGCTTCGTACCGGCGGACACGCTGGTGCGGCACGCGGTGGAGTTATCAGCCAAGTGAGGAGAAGTGTGCAATGAATACGGATGTCGTCATCGTCGGCGCCGGCCCGGCCGGCATTTTTACCGCCCTGGAGATGATCAAAAAGGGCAGCCGCCAGAAGATCGTCATGGTAGAGAAGGGACGAGCGGTGGAGGAGCGCCACTGTCCCAAGGACAAGACCCACAAGTGTGTGAACTGCAAGCCCTACTGCCATATTACCACCGGCTTTTCCGGCGCCGGTGCCTTTTCGGACGGCAAGCTGTCCCTCAGCTATGAGGTGGGCGGAGACCTGCCCACGCTGATCGGGGAGGACCTGGCCCAGGAGACCATCCGCTACGCTGACCAGATCTACCTGGATTTCGGCGCGGATACCCATATCGAGGGTTTGGGCAACGACGCCGAGCACAAGGAGATCCGCAAGCGGGCCATCCACGCGGGGCTGAAGCTGGTGGACTGCCCTATCCGCCACATGGGCACGGAGAAGGCCCAGGAGATCTATTTCGCCATCGAGCAGTTTTTGCTGCAAAACGGCGTGGAGATCCTCTTTGGCTATGAGTGCAGCAACCTGATCTTGGAGGACGAGGTCTGCAAGGGCGTCTCCATCTCCAACGGCAAAACGGACCTGGAGATCTATGCCAAGCACACCGTGGTGGCCACCGGCCGCCGGGGGGCGGACTGGCTGGAAAAGCTCTGCGCGGAGCACAACATCGCCCACGCCCCCGGCACAGTGGACATCGGCGTGCGGGTGGAGGTGCGCAACGAGGTGATGGAGACCGTCAACCGGGTGCTGTACGAGTCCAAGCTGGTGGGATACCCCCGGCCCTTCAAAAACAAGGTCCGCACCTTCTGCCAGAACCCCGGCGGCTTTGTCAGCCAGGAGAACTATGACAACAACCTGGCGGTGGTCAACGGCCATTCCTACAAGGATATGAAAAGCGATAACACCAATCTCTCCATCCTCTGCTCCCACAATTTCAGCGTCCCCTTCAACCAGCCCATCGCTTATGCCCAGAAGGTGGGGGAGCTGACCAACATGCTGGCCAACGGCCACATTCTGGTGCAGCGCTTCGGAGATATTCTGGACGGCAAGCGCACCTGGCAGAAGGAGCTGGCCCAGTCCAACCTGCGGCCCACGCTGCCGGATGCTGTGGCGGGGGACATCACCGCCGCCCTGCCGTACCGGTCCATGGTGAACATCATCGGCTTTATCCAGGCCATGGACTACGTGGTGCCCGGCTTTGCCGCCACGGAGACCCTGCTCTACTCCCCGGAGCTGAAATTCTACTCCAACCGGGTGAAGATGGACACGGACTTCAACACCAGCCTCCGGGGCCTCCATTGCCTGGGAGACAGCTCCGGCTGGACCCGGGGCCTCATGATGGCCTCCATCATGGGCGTGCTCATGGGCCGCAAGATCGCGGAGGAGGGCTGAGCTGCCCTTTTCCCGGGAAAACGAGGCAAGAAAAGAGCTGTAAGGCGAAACTGCCTTACAGCTCTTTTTTTACTTTCCCAGCACCTCATGCCGGACATATGCGAAGGCCGCGTCCTCGCCCTGGTCCCGCAGGACCAGAAGGATCTGCTCCAGCAGGGCGGAGGTGGCGGGGTGGATCAAAAGGCGCTTATCCTTGCCCCGGAGGAAGAACCGGTAGGGGTCGGCGGGGTCAAAGTCCTTGCCCCGGTAGACCTTGCTGGCGGCCAGACGGTCGCAGAACATCTCCGCCACATACTTTTTCGGCATCTCGATGCCGATGATGCCCTCGCCGTGGATGCCGTAATCCGTCCAGTACTCAAAGTGGTGGCGGTTGCGGCCCTTGTGGTGCATCCATGAGGCGCTGTAGCCCACCTCCCGGCGCTGGGCGTCGTTGGGGCTGTGGTCCCCCTGGAAGTATTTCACGCCGGCCCAGAACTCCACCGGGGAGTATTTGGACAGGTCATGGGTCAGTCCCTGCCAGTATAGTCCCAGCCGGAAGCAGTACTGCCGCACCAGCCGCCGGTGGTGATGCACGGTCTTCAAATGGGCCAGGAAATGATGCAAGGCGCCTCACCTCAAAGTCTTGTTTTCAGCGGTATGCCGGTCAAAATAGCCGCATTGCAGTCATTATAGCACAGTGTCGGGAAAAAGACGAGAAAAATTTCGCATGGGATGGCCGCGGTCGGGCAGACTACCGGTGAGGTGGTTTGATGGAGGGCGCGATCTTTGACTGTCCCGCCAGTTGGGAGCCCTGGCTCCCGCCCCAAGTGCGGCGGCTGACGGATGTGGGAGAGCTGACAGGGCGGGAGTGGGGCGTGCTGGCCCTGACGGCCGCAGGCTGCGCAAAGCTGACGGGTCAGGAGATCCGCTGCGAGCTGCTGCTCCTGCCGGGGGACTGTCCCCTGCGGCGGCTGGACGGCGTCCGCCCCCGCCACGCCGTGTCCTACGGCCTCTCGCCCCGGGACAGCCTGACCCTCTCCAGTCTGCGCCAGCCAGTGCTGTGCGTCCAGCGGACGCTGCCCATGCCAGACGGGGAGGCGGTGGAGCCCCAGGAGATCCCCCTTCTGGACCTGCCCGCCCCGGCGGTGCAGCTGCTGCCCCTGCTGGGACTGCGGCTGCTGGGCCGGGCGGCGCTCATTCTGCGAGGGAGCGGGGAAGGGGACGGGCCGTCCCGGGAGGGGCAGGCACCGTAAGCGCGGAAAAAACGCGGAAAAAACGCGGTACCGTCTTGACAAATCCTACAAAATGGATATAATAAATTCGGTCAATCAGCCAAACGCGATGAAAAAGCCAGCTGCGCACGGCGCCTTCAGCGAGGGGGAAACGGTGGAAGCTCCCGGCCGGCCAAACGCAGCAGCCACTTTGGAGCAGTCCGCGGCGAGCGGAACGGCCCATCCCCGTTACCGGATGGCTAAGATGCCTCCCGCGGGAGGATAATTAGGGTGGTACCGTGAAGCATGCCTTCGCCCCTAAGCCATGGGGCGGAGGCTTTTTTGCATCGCCATACCGGCGATGCGCATGTCCCATCAACAACACAGGAGGAGATACAACTATGGCACATCCCTATCATGGGCTGAACGAACTGCGGGAGATGTTCCTCAGCTACTTTGAGAGCAAGGGGCATCTGCGCCTGCCCAGCTTTTCCCTGATCCCCCACAACGACGCGTCGCTCCTGCTCATCAACAGCGGCATGGCGCCCATGAAGACCTGGTTCACCCGGGAGGAGGAGCCTCCCCGCAACCGGGTGTGCACCTGCCAGAAGTGCATCCGCACCGGCGATATCGAGAACATCGGCAAGACCGACCGCCACGGCACCTATTTCGAGATGCTGGGCAACTTCTCCTTCGGCGACTACTTCAAAAAAGAGGCCATTCCCTTCTGCTGGGAGTTTCTGACCGAGGTGGTGGGGCTGGAGAAGGATCGGCTCTATCCCTCCATCTACCTGGATGACGACGAGGCCTTCGACATCTGGAACAAGGACATCGGCATCGCGCCGGAGCGCATTTTCCGCTTCGGCAAGGAGGACAACTTCTGGGAGCACGGCGCCGGCCCCTGCGGCCCCTGCTCAGAGGTCTATTATGACCGGGGCCCGGAGCACGGCTGCGGCAAGCCCACCTGCACCGTGGGGTGCGACTGTGACCGCTATATCGAGGTGTGGAACAACGTCTTCTCCCAGTTCGTCAACGACGGCGAGGGCCACTACACCGAGATGAAGAACAAGAACATCGACACCGGCATGGGCCTGGAGCGCCTGGCCTGCGTGTGCCAGAACGTGGGCTCTCTCTTCGACGTGGACACGGTGATGAACATCACCAACAAGGTCTCGGAGATCACCGGCGCCCACTATAAGGAGAGCCACAAGACCGACGTCTCTCTCCGGGTCATCACCGACCACATCCGCTCCTCCGTCATGATGATCTGCGACGGCGTGCTCCCCAGCAATGAGGGCCGGGGCTACGTGCTGCGCCGCCTGCTCCGCCGGGCCGCCCGCCACGGCAAGCTCCTGGGGGTGGACCGTCCCTTCCTCTATGAGGTGGTGGACACGGTGATCCACGAAAACGAGACCGCCTATCCGGACCTGCGGGAAAAGCAGGCCTATATCACCAAGGTCATCCGCACGGAGGAAGAGAACTTTGCCCGCACCATCGACGGCGGCATGAAAATCTACAACGACCTTCTGGCCGCCCACAAGGAAAAGGGGGAGACGGTCTTCTCCGGCGCGGATGCCTTCAAGCTCTATGATACTTACGGTTTCCCCATCGACCTGACCGTGGAGATGGCGGAGGAGGCCGGCATGACCGTGGACCGCGCCGGGTTCGACGAGATGATGGAGGCCCAGCGTGTCCGGGCCCGGAAGGCCCGGGAGGCCCTGGGCGACCTGGGCTGGGCCGGCATCGAGTTCGGCAGCGACATGCCCGCCACCGACTTTGTGGGCTACGAGCAGGAGAGCTGTCAGGGCAAGGTCCTGGCCATCGTGGTGGACGGAGAGCTGCGGGACGAAATCGTAGCCGGAGCGGAGGCCACCGTTGTCCTGGACCGGACCACCCTGTACGCCGAGATGGGCGGCCAGGTGGCTGACCACGGCACCCTCGCCGGGGACGGCGTCCTCTTCCGCGTCACGGACGTGCAGAAGAACAAGGGCGGTAAGTTCATGCACGCCGGCACGCTGGAGAGCGGCGAGCTGAAGGTGGGGGACACCGTCACCGCCGCCTATGACGGCGATCGCCGCGCCGCCATCCGCCGGGCCCACAGCGCCACCCATCTGCTGGACGCCGCCTTGAAAAAGGTCCTGGGAGACCATGTCCATCAGGCGGGCTCCCTGGTGGAGCCGGACCGCCTGCGCTTCGACTTCACCCACTTCGAGGCCATCACGGCGGAGCAGCTCATGGAGATCAGCAACCTGGTCAACGACGCCATCCTCACCGGCATCCCCGTGGTGACGGAGGTGCTGCCTATTGAGGAGGCGAAGAAGAAGGGCGCCGTGGCCATGTTCGGCGAAAAGTACGGCGAGACTGTCCGCGTGGTGGAGATGGGCGACTTCTCCATGGAGTTCTGCGGAGGCACCCACCTGGATAATACCGCCAAGGCGGGCCTCTTCCGCATCAAGTCGGAATCCTCCGTTGCCTCCGGCGTGCGCCGGATCGAGGCGACCGTGGGCCGGCTGACGCTGGAGTCCGTGGAGAAGGAAGAGAAGATGTTCTTCCACGCGGCCCAGATGCTCAAGGTCAGCCCTGCCGAGCTGGAGGGCCGGATCCAGCAGCAGATGAACGAGATGAAGGAGCTGCGCAAGACGCTGGAGAAATTTAAGGCCGAGGCATCCCTGGGCGAGGCCCGTCAGTTCCTCATGAGCGCCAAGAGCGTAGGCGGCCTGCAGGTCGTCACCGCCCATCGGGACGGGCTCAGTGCCGGCGAGCTGCGCCAGATGGGCGACTTCCTGCGGGATAAGGAGCCCAGCGTGGTGGCGGTGCTCTCCTCCGTCAACGACGGCAAGATCACGGTCCTGGCCGTCTGCGGTCCGGAGGCGGTGAAAAAGGGCGTCAAGGCCGGCGATTTGGTGCGCCACGTGTGCGCCATCTGCGGCGGCAAGGGCGGCGGCAAGCCGGACAGCGCCATGGGCGGCGGCAGCGACCTTTTGAAGCTGGACGACGCGCTGGCCGCGGTAGACGACTTCGTGGCCGAGCGCACATGATACGAGCGTAAGGCACGTTTCGCAAGGGACGAAAAGACAAGTTTGGAAAGGAGGAACGCTTATGTCTGATTGCTTATTCTGCAAGATCATCGCCGGGGACATCCCCAGCAGCAAGGTCTATGAGGACGAGGTGTGCTATGCCTTCTACGACATCGCCCCTCAGGCGCCCACCCATTTTCTGGTGGTGCCCAAGGCCCACATCCAGTCGGTCTCCCAGGTGACGGCGGAGAACAGCGCCGTGGTGGCCCACATCTTTGAGATCATCGCGAAGCTTGCCCAAGAGCTGGGCTTTGCGGAGGCGGGCTACCGGGTGGTGTCCAACGTCGGCCAGGCGGGCCAGCAGTCCGTGCCCCATCTGCACTTCCATGTACTGGCGGGCCGGGATATGACGTGGCCGCCAGGTTGACGTCGGAACAAATTCCGTATCCCTCGCTTCCACCCTCCGGGTGAAAGCTCGCTCACTGCATGGTTCCTCCTTTTCGCGGCAAATCCGCTTCGCTGGGTTTTGCCGCGAGAGGGCGGGGATCGCGGGCAAGTGAACGCCGCCCAGGGCGGCGGAGTCGGGGAATTTTCGCCACGCGCATGTCGCGGCGAAAATGATTGGCAATGGGAAATGGGGCGGATGCCCCATTTCTCATTGCAAAAAGAGAACCGAACGGTTCACTTTTCTCTTATAAAAGCAACCAAATGGTAACCTCACCTTGAGGTGATTTGGTTGTATTTCAGACGGATCTATGACTTGCGGGAGGACCATGACCTTTCTCAAAAGGCAGTTGCCGAATACCTGAATATTCAGCCGAATGTATATCGTCGGTACGAAAAGGGCTATCGGAATTTTCCCGTAGATGTTATTATCAAGCTGGCGGATTACTATCACGTCAGCACGGACTATCTGCTGGGGCGGACGGATGATCCCACCATGATGCCGCCGGCGCGGAACAGATGAGGGTCCTGGCGGTCTTTGCCGCCGCTTTCGCGGCGGGGATCGGTCTTACCCAATACCTGCTGCCCACAGGGTGGCTGCTGCCCTGCGCCGCCGCAGCCCTTCTGCTTGCCTGCGGACGGCTGGTGCTGAACGGAAACGCCGGGCGGCGGCTCCTGCTGATCGGCACGGGCCTTGCCCTGGCCCTGGGGTGGAACTGGCTCTACGTCCGCCAGGTGGCCGCCCCCATGGAGGCCCTGGCCGGGGAGGAGGGGCAGGTGACGCTGACCCTCTGGGACTATGCCGTGCCCACGGCCTACGGCGCCAAGGCCACCGTACGGGCGGAGGGGCTGCCGGCCAAGGTGGTCTATTATGGGGACGCCTCCCTTCTGGACCACGCTCCGGGGGAGACGGTCCGCGCCGCCGTGCGCTTTTCCAGCGCCTCCCGCATCCGGGAGGACGATGTGACGGCCTTCACCGCCCGGGGCGTCTTTCTCCTGGCTTACGGGAGGGGAGAGGCGGAGTATGCTCCGGGCAGCGCCGCGTCGCCCCGGTGGTGGCCGGTGCGGCTGGGTCACGCCGTGGCTCTGCGCTGCGGCGCCCTGCTGGCTGGGGATGCGGGCGCTTTTCTCACCGCCATCCTCACTGGGGACAAGTCCGGCCTTTCCGTGCAGGCTTCGGCAGACCTGCAGGAGGCGGGCATCTACCACATTCTGGCGGTCTCCGGGATGCACTGTACCTTTCTCCTCTCCTTCATCACGGTTCTGGCGGGGCGGCACCGGCGGCGTCTGGTGGCGTCGTGCGCCATCCCGCTGCTGCTCTTTTACGTCCTGCTCACCGGCGGCAGCCCCTCGGTGGTCCGGGCCTGTGTGATGATGATCTTTCTTCTGCTCGCCCCACTGCTTCGGCGGGAGAGTGACGGGCCCACGGCCCTCTCCGCGGCCCTGTTTTTGATTTTACTGGCCAACCCCTTTGCCGCCGCCTCCGTCAGCCTGCAACTGTCCTTCGCCTCCATGGCGGGCCTATTGTGGCTGACGCCCCGGCTCTACCGCCTTCTGGCGGGGCGGGGAAACCGGAGCCGGGCGGTGCGAACGCTGTCGGCGGCCCTTTCCTCCAGCCTGGGTGCCCTGGTGTTCACGGCGCCCCTCTCCGCCCTCTATTTCGGCTCCTTTTCCCTGGTGTCGCCGCTGAGCAATCTCCTGTGCCTGTGGGCGGCAGGCATCGTGTTTTTGGGCGGGCTGCTGGCGGTTTCGGTGAGCTTTCTCCTCTGGCCGCTGGGGCATCTCCTGGCTCTGGTGCCGGGGCTTCTCATCCGGTATATTTTAGCGGCGGCCCACCTCTTGGCGCGGCTTCCGTACCACGCGGTGTACGCCGCTGACCCCTATCTCAAATACTGGCTGGTCTACGTCTATTTGCTGCTGGCGGCAGTCTGTCTTTTGAAGACCGCCTCCCGCCGCCGATACGCCCTGGCGGCCGTTTTGGCCGCGGCCTCGCTGGCGCCCACCATCTATCTGGGCCAGGCCCGGTACGCAAGCGCTATGGACGCGTTGGTGCTGGACGTGGGGCAGGGGGAGAGCGTGGTCCTTGCCTCCGGGGGACAGTTTGCTTTGGTGGACTGCGGCAGCGGCAGCAGCTGGTATGACGCCGGCGCCCTGGCCGCCGCCCAGCTGCGCAGCATGGGCTGCCGCCGGCTGGACCTGCTGGTCCTGACCCATTACGACGCGGACCACGTGAACGGGGTGGAGGCGCTGCTCTCCCGGCTGCCGGTGGCCGCTATCCTGGCCCCGAACCTACCGGATGACAATGGCCTGCAAGGGAAACTACTGAACAGCGCGGCGCGCCGGGGCGTTCCGGTCCTCTTTCCCGAAGCGGCGGAGCGGACCGCCCTGGGCCGGGGCACGCTGACGGTCTTTCCGCCGGTGGGCAGCGGTGGGGACAACGAGACGGGCCTTTCAGTCCTGGCCTCCGTCGGTGAGACGGACTTGCTCATCACCGGCGACATGGGGCAGGCCACGGAGCGGGCCCTTCTGCGCGCTTACGACCTTCCGGACCTGGAGGCCTTGGTGGCGGGGCACCACGGCTCCCGCACCTCCACCTCCGAGGATCTGCTGGCCGCCCTGACGCCGGAGACGGTGTGCATCAGCGTGGGCAGCAACAGCTACGGTCACCCGTCGCCGGAGGTGCTGCGGCGTCTGAGCCGGCACGGCTGCGCCGTGTACCGCACGGACCGGCAGGGCAGCATCCACATCTCCATGAATCCATGAATCGAGGGAGCGCTATGGCGTATACAAAGCGGACAAGCAAAGAGAGCGAGCGGGGGAAGGGCCTTGCCCAGCTGAAGGCGGACCTTGCCGCCGGGACTCTGGGCTGCGCCTATCTCTTCTACGGAAAGGAGAGCTATCTCCGGGAGCGGTATCTGGACCAGGTGCGCAAGGCCTTGGTGCCGGACGGCTTTCAGGAGTTCAATTACCACCGGGTCGAGGGCAAGGACCTGACGGCCCAGTCCCTTGCGGAGATGGCGGAGGCCATGCCCATGCTGGCGGAGCGGACGCTGATCGTGGCGGTGGACTTTGACCTCTTCCGCCTGCCGGAGGAGCAGCGGGAGCGGCTCATCGCCTTCCTCTCGGACATCCCGCCCTACTGCTGCGTGATCTTTGTCTACGACACGCTGGCCTACGAGCCCAACCGCTCCATGAAAAAGCTGACGAAGGCCATCGCCGACCACGTGCAGGCGGTGGAGTTCCGGGCGGCGGACCGGGGCGACCTCATCGACTGGATCGGCCGCCACTTCCGGGCCCTGGGAAAGGAGATCGACCGCTCCACGGCGGAGTATCTGATCTTCCTGTGCGGCGATCTGATGACGGGGCTTTTGCCGGAGATCCAAAAGGCGGCGGCCTATGCAAAGGGGAAGACCATTACAGAAAAGGACATCGACGCCGTGGCGGACCCGGTGCTCTCGGCGGAGGTCTTCAAGATGACGGACGCCGTGGTCCAGGGGGACTACGACAAGGCAGCCTCCATCCTGGGGGACCTTTTGAAGATGCAGACGGAACCCATTTTGATCCTGGCCTCCCTGGGGAGCCAGCTGCGCCGGCTGTACACCGCCTGCCTTGCCCTGGAGGGCGGGAAGGACCGCTACTGGCTCATGGAGCTGTGGGAGATGAAGTCGGACTATCCGGCTAAGCTCCTGCTCTCCGCCGCCCGGCGGACCTCCGCCCGCTGGTGCGCCGAGGCGGTGAAGGCCAGCCAGGTGCTGGACCGGCGGCTCAAAAGCGAGCGGGGCATCGACGCGGCGGGGGAGCTGAAGCTCCTTCTGGTCCGATTGGGGGCTGGGAAGAAATGAAGCACCGCATCCGGGAGGTCATCGTGGTGGAGGGACGGTACGACAAGAATACCCTCTCCCAGGTGGTGGACGCTCCCATTGTCACCCTGGAGGGGTTCGCCGTCTTTCACGACCGGGAGAAGCTGGCGCTGCTGCGCCGCCTGGCCGGGGAGCGGGGCTTGATCCTTCTGACGGACAGCGACGGCGCGGGCTTCCTGCTCCGGGGTTATTTGAAGGGCGCCCTGCCGCCCGGGCAGGTGAAGCAGGCCTATATCCCCGACATCCCCGGCAAGGAGCGGCGCAAGCGCACCCCCGGGAAGGAGGGGAAGCTGGGCGTGGAGGGCATGACGCCGCAGGTCCTGCTGGAGTCCCTGCGCCGCGCCGGCGCCACCTTTTTGGATGAGGAGACGGCGGCGGACGAGGGCCGGACCCCCATCACCAAGGGGGACCTGTACGAGTGGGGCCTGACCGGCGGGGCGGACAGCGCCCAGCGGCGCCGATCGCTTTTGGCGCGGCTTTCCCTGCCCCAGCGCATGAGCGCCAACGCCATGCTGGAGGCGCTGAACCTGCTGTACGGCCGGCAGGAGCTGGCGGCGCTTCTCGAAAAGGAGCGGGAGAAGTGAGGCCCTGCCGGGGAATAACGGGAAAACTTTCCTGGTTTCG
>JAFUGI010000157.1 GCA_017469475.1 Oscillibacter sp.
GAGGCGCGGGCAGATGCCCGCGCCTCTTTTGCGTTAATCTTTCCTGCGCTTGTTCTTCCGCGGCATGGCCCCGCTCAAGCCATGGGGGTCCCCACCTCGATCAGGTTCCCGTCCGGGTCGTAAAAGCGCACCACCCGCTGGCCCCAGCTGTGGGTCATGAGACGGTTCACATAGACCACCGAGGGGTACAGGGCCTCCAGCCGCTCCACGAAGCCCTCGATGTCCCGCTCCTCAAAATAGAGCTCGCTGGCGTTGTTCTCCGAAACGATGTCCCGCCCCAAAAAGCACCTCCAGATGCCCTCCTCCTGGAGGGCGAGGCCGCCGGTCAGGGCCACGTTCCCGTCGTTGTCCTGCAGGACCTCCAAGCCGAAGAGGTCCCGGTAGAACCTCTTGGCGCGCTCCATGTCCCGAACCACGATCAGCACGCTTTTCAGCTCCATCGAATGGCTCCTTCCTCACCGCTCCCAGCCACAGGACGGCGCACCTTACACCAGCTTTTCAAAGTAGAAGAAGGTCTCGTCCTCCCCGCTGCGGCGCATGCAGGAGGAGAGCATCCGGTAGGAGGCGGCGTTCTCCTTATAGCACTTGGCCACCACCCGGCTCAGGTGGACCTGGTAGAGCCCCCACTCCGCGGCGGCGGCAAAGGCCTCCGTGCCATAGCCAAAGCCGTCGTAGGCCCGGTCGATGCGGCAGCCCAGCTCCGCGCTGCCCCGGCAGTCGAAATTGTAGAGCACGGCCTCGCCGATGAGCTTCCCGTCCAGCCGGACGGCGAAGTTGACCGCCAGACGGTTGGCAAAGTCCCGCCGGGCGACCTCGAAGAAGCTCCGCTCCTCCACCGGTCCTCCCAGGCCGCCCACGTCGTCGTACCCCCACCAGCGGTTGCGGTCCGCGTCCAGCACCAGGGCGTTGTAGGCGGGGATGTCCGCCTCCGTCAGGGCGGAGAGGGTCAGCCGCTCGGTGCGCAGCTCCGGGATGGCGGGCACGTGGCGCAAGAGCTCATTTTGGGGCTCGAAGCAGTACTTGGGAGCCAGCTTCGCCGGCCCGTACTGGAGCTTGGAGGTGCGCAGGCCCCGATCCGCGGCGTCGTCCTCCCGGTTGACAAAGCGGCACCCCTCCCCAAAGGCGGTGACGAAGGCCTGCACCAGGGTGGGATACACGCCGGTATAGGAGTAGAGGGCCTTTTCAATGTGGATGATCAGCGTCTCGCCGCACCGCTCCGCCAGGGACAGGGCGATGAGCTTCTCCCCGTCGAACATGCCGCCGGCGATGAACCAGGGCTTATCCAGCAGGGTCAGCATCCGCTTGGCGTAGCGCAGCTCGTCCTGGGCCTTGGCGTTGTCCCCTTTGGGGAACTCCGCCGCATAATCCAGCCAGAACCGGTCCACGGCCTCCCGGTCCTCCGCCGTCAGGCGGCGGAAGGCGGCGTCCGGCCACTGCTTGCGGAACTTTTTGATGTGGTTGCGCTGCCCGGAATACCGCCGCCCCGCGAAGGCGGCCAGATCCTCCCGGTAGTAGAGATAGTCCCGCCAGGTGCGGATGTCACTGACGTGGACATAGGGGTAGCGGCTCAGCAGCACCGGCGCCTTCTGCTCCGGCACCACGGTGATGGCCGGCAGCACGCCCTGGGCAAGGCAGTCCGCCTCGATGGCGGCGAGGGCGGCGTCCTCGTCCCCCTCCGGGCCGGGCACCGGGTAGTCGAAGACCCAGCGGCCGTTGTGGGTGTTGCGGATGACCAGGCACCCGGCCACCTCCGCCCAGGCGGGGTGCAGCACGTCCCGCCACATGAGCTTGGTGCCGAGAGAATACTCGCACAGCTCGTACTTGCAGGTTTGATAGTACCGGCGGAGCCGTCCGCCGTCCCGTTTGGTCACAGGCTTGAATGGTATCATACGATGCTTCCTCATTTTTTCCCTTCAAAAATTGCGCGTTGGTATCCATGATAGCAAATTCCCAGGAAATTGCAAGGATTTTCGGTTGGAAACCGGAAAAATCCTGACAGGGCCTCCACGGCCGCCGTTCCCGGCAAAAAAGCGACGGGGCTTTCGCCCCGCCGCTCGTCCTTTTTACCAGGGGTCCACCACCCGCTCCGGGCGCCGCCCCTCCATCACCGCCTGGACATCCTCCCAGATCATGGCGTAGCTTCGGCGGAAGCTGGCCGCCGTGATGCCCCCGATGTGGGGACTGAAGAGGATGCGTCCGGCAAGCTGCGGCGGCAGGCGCAGCAGGGGATGGTCCGGCCCCACAGGCTCGCCGTCCACCGTGTCCAGCGCGGCCATGCGCAGGCGGCCGCTCTCCAGGGCCCAGATCAGGGCGCCGTCGTCCACCAGCTCGCCCCGGGCGGTGTTCACGAAAAAGCTTCCCTCCCGCATTTGGGAGAAGAAGGCGTCGTTCGCAAGGCCCCGGTTCTCCCCGTTCATGGGCACGTGGAGGCTCACGATGTCGCTCTCGGACAAAAGCGTCTCCAGCGGAAGGCAGGAGACGCCCTCCGCCGCCTCCTGCTCCGGCGTCAGGGGCGTGCGCTTGCAGCAGAGGATGTGCGCCGCCCCGTGGGCACGGAGGAGGGCCGCCGTTTTTCTCGCGATGTCCCCATAGCCCACCAGGCCCACCGTGCAGTCTGCGAGCTCCCGCAGGTCGCCGCGCTGCATGTAGCCCTCCTTCACCTGGAACTGCCGCCCCTGGCGGACGGCGCGGTCGTTGCCCGCCACGTCCCGCAGCATCCCCAGCATCAGCAAAAGGGTCTGCTCCGCCACGGCGGCGGCGTTCATGCCCTGGCTGTTGCACACGTAGATGTGCCGCCGGCGGGCGGCAGCAAGGTCGATGGCGTTGTACGCCACCCCCTCCGAGTGGATCAGCCGCAGGTTCGGCATGCGGTCGATGAGGGCGGCGGGGACCGCCGCGATGGCGTCCGCCACCAAAAACTCCGCGTCCGCGGCGGCGGCAAGATAGTCCTCCGCCGGAAGGCCCATGGGCATGTCCGCCGTTTCCAGCCGCTCCAGAGCGCTTCCCGGGGCGGAGTAGCGCTCCATATTGCCCTGCTTTCCGATGTGCAGGACCTTCATGGCCGCCTCCCTCAGTTCATCTGGCGGCGGCGGGAGAGGTTCATGGTCCCGTCCTGCATGTTGCCCAGGGAGTCCAGGCTCTTGCCGGTGCCCAGGGCCACGCAGGAGATGGCGTCGTCCGCGATGACGGTGTGGATGCCGGTGCGGGCCGTGACCAGCTTGTCGAAGCCGGACACCAGGCTGCCGCCGCCGGTCATGATGATGCCGTTGACGGAGATGTCCGCCACCAGCTCGGGGGGCGTGCGCTCCAGCACGGAGTGGATGGCCTCCATGATCCGCTCCACCGGCTCTTCAAAGGCGTCCATCATCTCCGTGGAGCTGACGGTGACGGCCTTGGGAAGCCCGGTGAGCAGGCACCGGCCCTTGACCTCCATGGTCTCCTCCTCATCCTTGGGGAAGACACAGCCGATCTGCTTTTTCATCTCCTCGGCGGTGCGCTCGCCCACCAGCAGGTTGTGGTTGCGGCGCATATATTTGACCACCGCCTCGTTGAGCTGGTCGCCGGCGATCTTGATGGAGGCGGACTCCACCACGCCGGACAGGGAGATCACGGCGATGTCCGCCGTGCCGCCGCCGATGTCCACCACCATGTGCCCGTCGGGCTTGGCGATGTCGATGCCGGCGCCGATGGCGGCGGCCACCGGCTCCTCGATGAGATAGACCTTCCGGGCGCCGGCCTGGATGCCCGCGTCGATGACGGCCCGCTCCTCCACCTCCGTGATGCCGGAGGGGACGCAGATGATGACCCGGGGCTTGAAGAAGGACACCCCGGACACCTTGTGAATGAACTCCCGGAGCATCCGCTCCGTCATATCATAGTCGGAGATGACGCCCTCCCGCAGTGGGCGGATGGCGATGATGTTGCCCGGGGTGCGGCCCAGCATGGCCTGCGCCTCGGCGCCCACCTTCAAGAGCTTGCCCGTGTTCTTGTCCAGCGCCACCACGGAGGGCTCGTTGAGCACGATACCCTTCCCCTTCACATACACCAGGACCGACGCGGTCCCAAGGTCGATGCCAATATCCTTTGCAAATGCCATGCTTACACCTCATTCATCTTTCACGGCAGCTGTTCGCGTTTTCTGCACGGCGCCGGAGCGGCGCCGCAGCTCCCATCGCGCCGGCGGGGGAGTCCCGCGGGCGCGGTATCGTGTCTATATTATACTGACCGGCGGGGGATTTCAACCCTATCTTGCCCGGTTTTCTCCCTTTTTGGCCCCCGATCCGTGCCCGCCGCTGCCACCACCGCGCACACCACGTCCGCCGCGCCGCTTTGGCGCAGGACCCGGGCGCACTCCCGGAGGGTGGCGCCGGTGGTGCAGATGTCGTCCATGAGCAGCACGCGCCGGCCGGCGATGTCCGCCCCCGGCGCCGGAGCGTAGACCCCCAGTACGTTTGCCCGGCGGGCGGCCGCCTCCCGGAGGCCGGACTGGGGCGGGTTGTCCGTCTCCTTGACGAGGAGCCGCACCGGCGTCACGCCCCAGAGGCGGCAGGCGCCCCGGCAGAGGAGCTCCGCCTGGTCAAAGCCCCGCCGGCGCAGCCGCTTCCGGCTCACCGGCACCCAGGTCACAATGTCGAACTGGCCGGAAAACCGCTCCGCGGCGCACCGGGCGGCCAGCTCCCCCAGGGTCCGGGCGGCAGCTCCGGTGCTGCGGAATTTATAGCGCAAAAGCCCCTCCCGGGCGAGGCCCTCGTACCGCAGGGCCGCGGCGCAGCGAAAGTCCCCCGGACCCTGGCGCAGCCCATCGGCCTCGCCGGTCCAGGGAAGGGCCGCCTCGCACTTGGGGCAGATCCCCGGTCGGTCCAGCACCTGGCCGCAGAAGGGGCACCTGGGCGGATACAGCAGGTCCAGCACGCGCTCGCCCCAGCTCATGGTCGGTCCCCTCCTTCTTGCGTTTCGTGTTCTTTCCTCCGCTGCGAGACCTATTTCGCAGCGGAGGACTTGCGCCGATGGCGGCATGGGCCGCTGAGGCCGGTGCGCTCTCGGTCCGGTCCCCGGCGGTCAGGAGGTCCCTTCCGTCTCTCCGGCGGAGGGCAGGCGCGTCAGCGTGCCCGCCGTCCGGTCGCACAGATACCCCGCGTCCACCCGGATGCGGCCGGCGGCGGTGGTCACATAGAGGTTGACGGTGAAGGTCTCCGCCCCATTCAGCTTGTCATAGGGCAGCGTCACCCGCCAGACGTCGTCCGTCCCTCGCTCCGCCGTGCCCCGGCAGAGGGTGGTGCGGGTGTTGCCCACCACGATCTCCTCAAAGACCTCCAGCCGGGTGAACTCCTGGGCGTAGGGCGCCAAATTCCGCACGGACCAGGCGATGCCCTCCGGGGAAAACTCCGCCGCAAGCTCCGTGTCCAACTCCCCCAGCTCCTCCGACAGGCGGAACACCGCCTCGTCGATGCCGGAGAGCCGGTTCATAAAGTCGGACCGGCGCTGGAGCTGGGTGTTCATGCGCTCAAAGCCGTCCCGCTCCAGCAGGGTCTGGCGGCGGGAGAAGAGGTTCGTGCCAAGGCCCAGCCGGTCCCCGGGAATATCCACCCCCAAGGCGGCCAGGGTGGTGGGAAACAGGTCCATGGTGGTGTACTCCCGGAATTTTCCGGGGCTCTTCACCTCCGCCGCCGGGTTCAAAATGGTGGTGTACACCTTGCGCTGGTAGTCGGCGGGCACATCGTCGCAGTATCCCACGTCCATGGTGATGTGGTCGCCGGTGAGGACCACCGTGGTGTTCTCATAAAAGGGCTGCTGCGAAAGCCAGTCCACGAAGGCGGCCGCCTGGCGGCTGGAGCAGGACAGGACGTTGGAGTACTGGTCGTCCCCGAACTCGCTTTCGCACAGGGGGCACACGTACCCGTCCGGGAAGTGGGTGTCCACCGTCAAAAGCGTCAAATTGAAGGGCTGATCGCCTGCCGCCAGCTCCGCCAGCTGCTCCCGGGCGAAGGAAAAGAGCTTCTCGTCCTCATACCCCCACCAGACGTAGTAATCCTCCGGGATGCGCCCCGTCTCCACGGCCCAGTTGTAGTCCCAGATCTCGTAGCTCCCGTGCTCTTTGAAATAGAGCTCCCGGCCGCCGAAGACCGCCTTGGACCCCAGCAGCAGCGCCTGGCGGTAGCCGTTCTCCGCCAGAATGTCCCCCAGGGTGACGACACCGGGGAAGAAGGAGGTCTGGCTGGACATGGAGCTGTCCGTGATGGGGATCTTCAGCGGGAGGCCGGAGGTCTGGGCAAACATGGCCCCCATGGTCCAGGTGCTGCCCGCCATGGAGCAGCCGCCGTTGACGCCGCCCCGCCGAGCGGTAAAGCTGACGCCCTCGTCGGCCAGAGCCGTCAGCTCCGGGATGACGTTTTGGGGAAAAGCGCCGCCGCTTTCGGTGTCGGCAAAGGTGGACTCCATGGATTCGAGGTAGATATAGATGAGGTTGCGCTTTTGCGCCGGAAAGGTCAGCTCCGCCGTCCGGGGGTCCGCGTACTCCTCCTCAATGTAGTTGGAGGGGATGAGGCTGTCCCGGATGTAGCCCGTCACGTCCAGAAGGACCCAGCCGTAGACCAGCATCCCGGCCAGGAACAGGGCGCAGGCCGCCGAGGCCCAGCGCGCTGCCCGCCGGCGCCAGGGCCGGC
>JAFUGI010000158.1 GCA_017469475.1 Oscillibacter sp.
CCGGACCTTCGAGACCAAGAAGTACTCCTCCATCTGCGTGTCCAACTTCCAGCCCATTTACCGCAGCGTCTGCCGTCTGGCGGGTAAGGGCGCCCGCCGGGTGGGCATCATCGGAGGCCTTCCCCGCCTCTCCTCCACCAAGGAGCGCATCGCCGCCTACCAGGAGGCGGTGGCGGACTGCGGCCTTGCCCAGGAGGAGGGCCTCATCCGCTACGGCGACTCCATGGAGAACAGCGCCCAGCTGTGCCTGGACGAGCTTTTGACCCAGGACTGTGACGCCATCGTGGTCTGCCAGGGGCTGATGGCGTCGGAGACCATCTTCTACCTGCAAAAAAAGGGCATCCAGCTGGCCAAGGACATCGACCTTGTCAGCTTCGTGGACTATGATTCCAATTTCTACGATCTTTATTCCAACCAGATGGACTGCATCGTCCAGCCGGTGGAGGAGCTGGGCCGGGCCGCGGGGGAGCAGATCCTCCGCCGCATCGAGCAGCCCGACGCCCCCATCTTTGAAAAGGTGCTCACCTCCGCCTATAAGCCCTACGATCTGGGGGGCCTTCGCAGAGGCTGAGGGCAAATGCGCATGGAAACCGCCCCCGGCGCCATGGTATCATCCTATGGCGCCGGGGGCGGTTTGGTGTTTGCGGCGGCGTCAGAGCCGCGCTTCCATCCAGCGAAAAAGGTCTGCGCACACCAGCTCTCTTTGGACCTCGTGCAGGAGCTCGTGGCGCAGGCCGGGGTAGAGGATGCGCGTCACGTCCCGCGCTCCGGCGCGGCGGAAGGCCCGCTCCGTCCGCGAAACGCCCCGGCCCATGGCGCCCACCGGGTCGTCCCCGCCGGAGAGGAAGAGGACGGGAGTATTGCGGTTCATCCGCCGGAGGGCGGCGGGGCGCTGGATGGCCCGGATGCCCGACAGCAGCTCCCGGAAGAGACCGCCGGTGACGGCGCCGCCGCAGAGGGGGTCCGCGATGTAGCGGTCTACGTTCTCGGCATTGGCGGAGAGCCAGTCGAGGTCCGTGCGGCAGGGGGCGAAGGGGCGGCGGTAGGGGCCGAAGGCCAGCTGGTTCACCAGGGGGCTGGGCCGGTCCTCCCCCAGCCGGGCGCACTCCGCCTCCGCCGCCGCCAGTCCCGCGGCCAGGACCGGCGGCGCTGTCCAACCGGTGCCCATGAGGATGGCGCCCCGCACCGTGCCGGGGTAGCGGATGAGATAGGAGCGGACCAGGAAGGAGCCCATGGAGTGGCCCAGAAGAAAGCGGGGAACGCCCGGAAAGGCGCCCTCTGCCGATCGCCCCAGGCGGTACAGGTCCTCCACCACAAGGTCCCAGCTGCCTCGCGGGCCGAAATACAGCGCCGCGCTGCCCTCCGACAGGGAGGTCCCGTGGCCCAGGTGGTCGTGGCCCGCCACGGCGACGCCCCGCTCCGTGAGGTACGACGCCAGGCCCTCGTAGCGGAGGATGTGCTCCGCTACGCCGTGGGCGATCTGGAGCACGGCGCGCACCTCCCCCTCCGGCCGCCACGCCGCCGCGTGGAGAGCGGTCTTCCCGTCGGAGGAGGGAAGGGAAAATTCTCTTCGCACCATGGAATATCGGCTCCTTTTGTGATAAGATGGATTCATTCATTGGGAAATGCGTTTCGCAAGGGACGATCCGCGCATATCGCGGCGGTACCGGGCCGCTTTGGCCGGCGCAAGGCCGCGTTTCACGCGGGGTGTTTTTGAGGCGGCAAAGCTGCCGCAAACACGCCCCGTCGTGCCCGGCGGACAAACCCATTGTACCAGACGCCGGAGAAAAACACCAGAGGAGGATGCCTATGGAACCCTATGTCGCCGCCCTGGACCAGGGGACCACCAGCTCCCGGGCCATCTTGTTCAACCGCGCCGGGGAGATCGTCTCCATGGCCCAGCACCCCTTCCGCCAGATCTATCCCCAGCCCGGCTGGGTGGAGCACGACCCCATGGAGATCTGGGAGACGGAGAAGCGGGCGCTGCGCCAGGCGGTGGACGCCGCCCACATCGACCCCCGGCAGATCGCGGCCCTGGGCATCACCAACCAGCGGGAGACCACGGTGCTGTGGGACCGGGCCACGGGGGAGCCGGTGTGCAACGCCGTTGTGTGGCAGTGCCGCCGCACCGCGCCCCTGTGCGACGAGCTAAAGGCCCGGGGCTTGGGGGAGGCGGTGACGGAGAAGACCGGCCTTCTCATCGACGCCTATTTCTCCGGCACCAAGCTGCGCTGGCTGCTGGACCAGGACCCGGCCCTTCAGCGGCGGGCGGAGCGGGGCGAGCTGTGCGCCGGCACGGTGGACGCCTGGCTCATCTGGAACCTGACCGGCGGCAGGGCCCACGTGACGGACTACTCCAACGCCAGCCGCACCATGCTCTTCAACATCCACACCCTCCGGTGGGACGAGGATCTGTGCCGGGAATTGCGGATCCCGGTGTGCCTTCTGCCCCAGCCCCGGCCCAACAGCGAGCGGTACGGCGCGGTGGCGCCGGGCATCCCGGGTCTGGAGGCCCTGGCGGGCATCCCCATCTCCGGCAGCGCCGGGGACCAGCCGGCGGCCCTCTTCGGCCAGGGGTGCTTCGCCCCGGGGCAGGCGAAAAATACTTACGGCACCGGCTGCTTCACGCTGATGAACGTGGGCCGGACGCCGGTGCGCTCCCGCTCCGGGCTGGTGACCTCCGTGGGCTGGGAGCTGGGCGGCCGGGTGACCTACGCCCTGGAGGGCAGCGTTTTCAACGCCGGCAGCACCATCCAGTGGCTGCGGGACGAGCTGGGACTCATCTCCTCCGCGCCGGAGTGCGACCGGCTGGCGGAGAGCGTGGCCTCCTCCGGCGGCGTGGTGGTGGTACCGGCCTTCACGGGGCTGGGCGCCCCCTATTGGGACATGTACGCCCGGGGCGCAATCTTGGGATTGACCCGGGGCACGGGACGGCCCCATATCGCCCGGGCGGTGCTGGAGTCCATCGCCTTCCAGACGGCGGACCTGGTCCGGGCCATGAATGCCGATGCCCCCACGCCCCTGACGGAGCTGCGGGTGGACGGCGGCGCCTCGGTCAGCGACATCCTGTTGCAGATCCAGGCGGACCTTTTGCGCATCCCCGTGGACCGGCCCACCCAGGTGGAGACCACCGCCTTCGGCGCGGCGGCCCTGGCGGGACTTTCCGAGGGTGTGTGGAGCGGCACGGAGGAGCTTGCCGCCCTGCGCCGCAGTCAGTGCGTCTTCACGCCGGCGCGGGACGAGGCGGCCTGCGCGGCGGACCTTCGCCGCTGGCACCGGGCCGTGGAG
>JAFUGI010000159.1 GCA_017469475.1 Oscillibacter sp.
CACCCATACCGAGAAGATGTCCGGCATGCGCAGGGCCATTTCCAAAAATATGCTGGCCAGCAAGACCACCAACGCCCAGACCAACCACCGCATGGTGGTGGACATGACCGCCGCCATTGCCCTGCGCAGCCAGTACAAGGCCCTTGGCGTCAAGGTCTCCTACAACGACATCATCGTTCGTGCCTGCGCCAAGGCCCTCACGGACTTCCCCATCGTCAACGCCAGCATCGACGGAAACGACATCGTTTACCACGACTATGTGAACGTGGGCACCGCCGTCTCCGTCCCCGGCGGGCTCATCGTGCCCGTCATCAAGGACGCTGACATCATCGGCCTTTCCGGCATCGCGGCCCAGTCCGCCGCACTCATCGAAAAGGCCCGGGAGGGCAAGCTCACTGACGCCGACTATCACGGCGGCACCTTCACCGTCTCCTCCCTGGGCATGTTCGACCTGGACGACTTCGTGGCCATCATCAATCCGCCCGAGTCCGCCATCCTGGCTGTCGGCAAGATCGCCAAGACCCCCGTGGTCGTCACCAACGACCAGGGTGAGGACGAAGTCGCCATCCGCTCCATGTGCGCCCTGTGCCTGAGCTATGACCACCGCCTTATCGACGGGGCAGAGGCCGCCAAGTTCCTGCAAAAGGTGAAGCAGTACCTCCAGAACCCCATCCTATTGATTTGAACGTCATCCGGGCCGGGCACCGCCCTTCCCAAGAAAAGGAGAGATACTATGCAGCAGTTCGACGCGGTCGTCGTGGGCGGCGGCCCCGGCGGCTATGAATGCGCCATCCGCCTGAGCGACAACGGCCTGACCACCGCCCTGGTAGAGGAGGCGGAGCTGGGCGGCACCTGCCTCAACCGGGGCTGCATCCCCACCAAGACCCTCCTCCACTCCGCGGACGTGTACTACGAGGCCACTCACGGCGGCGACTTTGGCGTGACTGCCGGCAACGTCACCTTCGACTATGGCAGGATCATCCAGCGCAAGAACGCCGTCTCCCAGCAGCTCAGCCGGGGCATCGGCTTCCTGGAGAAGAACCATGGCGTCACCGTCTTCCATGACCACGCCGTCCTCACCGCCCGGGACCGGGTCTCCCTGGCCGGAGGCGAGGTGCTCCAATGCCGTCACCTGATCGTGGCCACCGGCTCCAACCCCGCCCGCATCCCCATCCCCGGCGTGGACCTGCCCGGCGTGGTGGACTCCACCGGCCTTCTGAATCAGACCACCTGCCCCGAGCACATCATCATCGTGGGCGGCGGCGTCATCGGCATCGAGTTTGCCACCTTCTTCTACCGCCTGGGCGTCAAGGTCACGGTGGTGGAGATGTTGGACCGGGTGCTGGGCCCCCTGGATAAGGACATCACCGACTTCGTGAAAGCCGAGCTGAAGGCAAACGGCGTGGAGCTGGTGCTGGGCGTGAAGGTGGCGTCCATCGAGCCGGGGTTGACGGTACACTATACCGCCGTGAAGGATGGTGCCAAGGGCGCCGTCACCGGCGACGTGGTGCTCATGGCCGGCGGACGCATCCCCAACACCCGGGGACTGGGGCTGGAGACCATCGGCGTGGCGCTTGACCGCAAGGGCTTCGTGGAGATCGACGGCCTGTGCCGCACCAACGTCCCCGGAGTCTACGCCATCGGCGACGTGAACGGCAAGATGCAGCTGGCCCACGTGGCCTCCGCCCAGGGGCTCCTGGTGGCGGACCACATCGCGGGCAAGCCCTGCAAGCAGCTGAACCTGAACCGCATCCCCTCCTGCGTGTACTGCAATCCCGAGACGGCCATGGTGGGCCTCACGGAGGAGCAGGCCCGGGCAACCGGAAGGGACGTGGGCACCGGCGTCTTTGACCTCTCCGGCAACGGAAAAGCCCTGACCATGGGCGAGAACAAGGGCCTTGTGAAGTTCGTCTTCGACAGGGCCACCGACGAGATCCTGGGCTTCCACGTCATCGGCCCCCGGGCAACGGACCTGGCCGCTGAGGTGGCCGCCGTCATGGAGTGCGAGGGCACCATCAGCGAGATCGGCTCCACCGTCCACCCCCATCCCACCGTCTCCGAGGTGGTCATGGAGGCCGCCCACGTCTGCCACGACTCCTGTGTCAACGCCCCCAGGGCGCGCAAATAAGCCGCTTTCCCCGGCGCCGCCGGTCCCTTTCCCCCCGGCAGTTCCATGGAAACGGCACAACGGTAAGCCCACCGGAATGACCGGTGGGCTTACATGTATGAAAAGAGCGGACGGCTCACACCGTCCGCTCAAATGACCGCTGAGACAGCGCCGCTCCGGCGGCAAGCCTCTCATATGCCGGTATCTGCTTCCTGCCCGCGCCATTCGGCGCGGGCCCTTTTGCGCTTTTCTGCCGCCTTATGCCCCGGTGCCGCCGGCCGTCTTCTCGGATGCCTCCTGCTCCTTCCGCTTGGCAAAGTACTGCACCAGCTCGCTTCCGAAGCTCTTGATGTGCAGGAACATATAGGCGCCGGCACTGGCCTCCTCCCGCTCCTTCAAATGGCGCAGGATCGTCTTGTGCTGGGCGATCAGCTCATCCAGGGATACCGCCGTCACCGCGGCGGAGATGTAGGTCCACTCCGCCATGCGCAGCACGGTCCACGCCCGTTTCAGGGCGGGGCTCCCCGCCGCGTCCATCACCAGGCCGTGGAATTCCATGTCCAGGTGGACAAAGTCCCGCAGCTCCCGGTGCTCGTCCATCTCTCGGAGGATGTCCTCCAGGTCGGCGAGCTGTTCCTCTGTCGCCCGCTTGGCGGCCCGGCGGGCGGCATATTCCTCCACAAAGGCCCGGGTCTCGAAAATGTCCTCGATCTCCGGCGGCGTCAGGTCCCGCACATAGGTGCCGGAGTATGGCCGCTCCTCCAAAAGGCCGATAGAGGCCAGCTCCAATATCGCCTCCCGCACCGGCGCCTGGGAGACGTTCAGCTCCCTTGCCAGGCGGGTCTCCACGATCCGGTCCCCCGGGCGGTAGGCCCCCTCCACGATCTGCTGCTGGATATAGTCCTTGATGTTGCTGCGCAGTGTCTCTTTTGCGGGAAGTCGTTTTCCTGCCCCGCCTCGCGTTCTCATATGATCTTCCTTCCATACAGCCGGCTGTCCGCCGGCCTCCCATTCCAGATAGTCCTATTGTTGCACACCGCCGGCCAAAAAGCAACTTTTTTCGCGTGGCTTTTTCTTCTTTGGGAAGATTTCGCTATTTTCCCAAAAGAATACCCAAGTCTTCCCCCGATCACCGCAAAAAATGCAGAGAGGGTGCCCCTCTCCGCATTTTTTCGTGATACAGTTCCCGGCCCCGGAGGGCCCTTCCCTCCTCAGCCCTCCGTGTAGCCTCGGTTCCAGGTCTCCACGAAGGAGGCGTCGATGCCCGAAAAGACCGGCTCCGCCCCGCCGGAGCGCG
>JAFUGI010000160.1 GCA_017469475.1 Oscillibacter sp.
CCCATGGAAGCCCAACGAAGTGGGCTCCATGGAGAGCCTCGTGACTTTGTCGAAAGACAAAAGCGGCGGAGGAGCCCTGCTCCTCCGCCTGTTCTCCTGTGGCCGCTCACGGCGCCAGCAGCAGATACTGCTCCGGCGCCTGGGCCGGCAGGGCCGTGTACTCCGGGACCAGCGCCAATTCCCCGGCGCTCTCCGGCAGGTCCTCCGCCGGCACGTACACCCGGTCCACCCGGCCGGTCAGGACCTCCGCCGTCAGGCCGGAGGGGTCCTCTGTCCCGGTCAGGACGCTCCCCGTGGTCTCCACGCTGAGCGTCACGTCGTAGGGGGCCAGGGCCGCGCCTATCTCCTCTAAAAAGAGGGCCAGGTTCTCCGCCAGGGGCGCATCGCCGTAGGCGATCTTGTTGAGCTTGCCCACGGTGGGATAGCCCACGTCGGTGAGCAGGATCTCGTCGAATCCCAGGGCGGCGGCCTCCGACGCCAGGGCGCACAGGTAGGCCCGGGCGTCGGGCTTGGCCGGGTCCAGCCACTGGGTGTTGTTCCCGTCGTAGAAGATATAGCCGCCGGTATTCTTGAGCCCCAGCCGCTGCACGTTGCTGTTGGCCCCCCGGGGGTCCCGGAAGCAGGCGATGCGGGCCACGGTGTGCCGCTCCTCCGCCAGCAGGGCGGAAAGGGCCGCGCCGGTGTCCGCCCCGGCGCCCCGGGCGTTCTGGATAGCGGACGCGGCGTCAAAATACACCTTGCCGCTCCCGTCCTTCAGCGTCACGGCCACGGCCCCGTCCTCCGGAAGGGTCTCCCGGAAGGCGGTCCAGGCCGCCGCCGTCAGCGGGGTCTGGTCCATGGCGTAGATGTGCAGGGTCTCTATTGCCGGCTCCTCCGGGATCTCCGGTTCCTCGATGGTCAGCTCCGCCGGCTCCTCCGGCTCCTCCGGCGAGGGGGAGGACGGCTGCCGCTGCCAGGGAAACTCCATCCGGGGAGTGCCCGTCTCGTCAAAGACGATGTGGCGCTGCAAAAAGAGGAAGCCGGCGCACCCCAGGATCACCAGCACCAGCACCACCGCCAGCGCGGCCCTCCATCCGGAGCCCCGGCCCCGGTAATTGCTGTATCCCCGTGTACCGGACATGCTGCCGCCTCCTCTCCGCTGCGGCCGAAGGGCGGCCGCGCTGTTTCATGCCCGGAGCTCAGGCCTCCAGGGCCATCATCTTCTGGACCCGGCGCTCGTGGCGCCCGCCCTCAAACTCGGTGGAAAGGAACACCTCCACCATGCGCTCGGCCATGTTCCTGCCGGTGAAGCCCGCGCCGATGGCCATCATGTTGGCGTCGTTGTGGCGGCGGGTCATCTCCGCCTGGAGGCAGTCCGCGCAGTGGGCGCAGCGGATGCCCTTGACCTTGTTGGCGGTGATGGAAATGCCGATGCCGGTGGTGCAGATCACGATGCCCCGGTCACACCGGCCCTCGGCCACGGCCTTGGCCGCGGCGGCGCCGAAATCGGGATAGTCGCAGCTGTCCAGCGAGTAGCAGCCGAAATCCTCATAGGTGTGGCCCAGCTTCTCCAGGACCTGGATGATGAATTGCTTCAGCTCATAGCCGCCGTGGTCACAGCCCAATGCGATCTTCATAGGTAGGTTCCCCCCGTTTTCAAATTTGCAGAGCTATTGTATACGCTTTTGGCGAAAAAATCAATGCGGGAATGAAAAACTCTTCCGCCCTTACAGAGCGTGCCAGATGGGCTGCTGCTTTTCAAAGGTGCAAAAGCGGGTGAAGCCGCACCGGCGCAGCAGGTCCTGTCCCTCCCGGATGGCAAAGCCCACGTACTGCTCGCTGTGGGCGTCGGTCCCCAGGGTGATGATCTCGCCCCCCAGGTCCCGGTACATCCGCAGCCACTTCTCATCCGGCAGGGGGGTGTGGCCCCGGTTGGTGTTCAGCTCGATGCCGCAGCCGTTTTTGAGCAGGGCACGCAGGGTGCCCTTGATCTCCGCCTCATACCCGTCGTAAGTCAGGGAGAAGCCGCACCGCTCGTTGAGATACCGCAGGGGCAGCGTCAGGTGGCCCATGACGGTGAACTGCCCCCACTCCGCCAGCTGCCGGGCCAGGACCAGATAGTCCTCCATGGCGGCCACGGCCTCCGCCTCGTCCGCCGGGCGGAGCTTGCTCAGGTCCGCCCAGCCCAGCTTTTCCGAGAGGACATGGATGGACCCGATGGAAAAATCCAGCTCCGGCGCGGCGGAGAGCACCGCCTCCGCCCGCTGGATGTCACAGAAGGGGTCCCCGATCTCAATGCCAAGGCGCATGCGGATGGCACCGCCAAGGGCCTCTTCGGCCCGGCGGAAGGCGTCGGTCAGGTCCTCCCAGGCAAAGATGCTCCGGGTCTTTTTCCACCCGCCCCAGCTGGGGGCGAAGTCCACGTGGTCGGTAAAGCAGATCTCGTCCATCCCCGCCGCCAGGGCGGCGCGGGCCATGCCCTCCATGGGGACCATGGCATCCGGCGACATGCTGGAATGGGTGTGGTAATCGGCAAGGTACATAAAAACGGCTCCTCACGCCGTCCGCCCGCCGGGACATTCCCGGCGGGCAGGCAGCTTATCGTTTGAATTTTTTGAAGAACTTCTTCCGTTCCTCGTAGTTGTTGTCCCCCACGGACTCGGCGAATTTTTTCAGGGCGTCCTTCTGCTCCTTGTTCAGGTTGCGGGGCGTCTCGATGTACACGGTGACGTACTGGTCGCCCCGGCCCCGGCCGCCCAGGGAGGGGATGCCCTTCCCCTTGAGGCGGAAGGTGGTGCCGCTCTGGGTGCCCTCCGGCAGGTCGTACTTCACCTTGCCGTCGATGGTGGGGATCTCCAGCTCCGCCCCCAGCACCGCCTGGGCGAAGGTGATGGGCGCCTCGCAGAAGACGGAGGTGCCCTCCCGCCGGAACAGCTCGTGGGGCCGCACGGAGATGGTGATGAGCAGGTCCCCGGCGGGGCCGCCGTTTTTGCCGGCGTGGCCCTGGCCCCGGATGGAGATGGTCTGCCCGTTGTCGATGCCGGCGGGGATGGAGGCCTGGATGGTCTTGCGCCGGCGGACCTGGCCGGTGCCGCGGCAGTCCTTGCAGGGCTGGTGGATGATCTGGCCCCGGCCGCCGCACCGGCCGCAGGGGGAGGTGGTGGCGAAGACGCCCATGGGCGTCTGCCGCCGGACCTGGACCTGACCGGTGCCGTGGCAGTCCGGGCAGACCTCCGGCGTGGTGCCGGGGGCGCAGCCGCTGCCCGAGCAGGTGGCGCAGGCCTCATAGCGGTCCACACTGACCTCCTTCTCGCAGCCGAAGGCCGCCTCCTCGAAGCTGATGGTCAGGTTCATGCGGATGCTCTCGCCCCGCTGGGGGGCGTTGGGATTGGCGCGGCGGGCGCCGCCGAAGCCCCCGCCGAAGAAGCTGCCGAAGATGTCTCCCAGATCGCCGAAGTCAAAGTCCCCGCCAAAGCCGGCGCCGGCGCCGAAGCTGGGGTCCACGCCGGCGTGGCCGTACTGGTCGTACCGGGCCTTCTTGTTGGCGTCGGACAGGACCTCATAGGCCTCGTTGACCTCCTTGAAGTGCTCCTCGGCCTCCTTGTCCCCGGGGTTCAGGTCCGGGTGGTACTTGCGGGCCATCTTCTTGTAGGCCTTTTTGATCTCGTCCTCCGAGGCGCCCTTGGAGATGCCCAGGACCTCATAGTCATCGCGTTTTTGTTCTGCCATAGTGTGCCGCAGCGGCCGTCAGCGCCGGCGCCGTCCCTTTGCGCCCGCAGGCACGGGGAAAGGCGCCCTCGCCGCACTTGCGCTCCTCCTCTCCGTCCCGGGCCCGCCGGGCTTGGGGCCGGGAATGATACACGGTGGCGGAGCCGCCGGAAGGGCGGCCCCGCACGAAGGGTCTTCTCTTACTTCTTGTCGTCGTCATCCACGACCTTGTAATCCGCGTCGTAATACTGCTGGCCGCCCTGGGCGTCGGGACCGGGCTGGGCGCCCTGGGCCCCCTGGGGGTTGGCCTGCTGGTAGAGCTTTTCGCTCACGGCGTAGAAGGACTGGGTGAGATCTTCCGTGGCGGCCTTGATGGCGGCGGAGTCGGTGCCCTTCAGGGCCTCTTTCAGCTTGTCGATGCCGCCCTGGACCTTGGCCTTGTCGTCCGAGGGGATCTTGTCGCCCATCTCGGCGAGGGTCTTCTCGCTCTGGTAGACCATCTGGTCGGCCTGGTTGCGGACCTCCACCTCGTCTTTGAGCTTCTTGTCCTGGGCGGCGTACTGCTCGGCCTCCTTCACGGCCTTTTCGATGTCGTCCTTGCTCATGTTGGAGGAGGAGGTGATGGTGATGTGCTGCTCTTTGCCGGTGCCCAGGTCCTTGGCGGACATGTTGACGATGCCGTTGGCGTCGATGTCGAAG
>JAFUGI010000161.1 GCA_017469475.1 Oscillibacter sp.
CCCGTACCGGAAAAGGCCGCAAAGATATAGATGTCCATGGGTTCACAGTCCTTCCGCCTTCCGGATGCGGCAGCGGGTGGACCGCAGCGCCGGAAAGCCGGTATAAGGATCAAAATTTTCCGGGATGATGGCGTTGACGTCCGCCTCCCGATAGTCTTGAAAGAGGTTGACAACGCCCTTCTTTTGCTGCCACGTCAGGTTGACCGGCACTTGGAGACGCCCCACGATGGTCTCAATCTCGATCCGGTCCCCCTGGGAAAGACCCAAGGCCGCCCCGTCCTCCGGGTGCAGGTCTGCCATGGCCAGAGGCCGCAGAGCACGGACCCAGGGAACGTCGTGAAGGCGGGAGTGCATGGCGTTTGGCAGCCGCCCTCCGGCCACCAGGAGAAAAGGATAGTCTGCCGGATCTCCGCTGAAAGCAGGCTCCTCCCACACGGGAAGGGGGTTCAGCATGCCCTTCCCCACCCGCTCGATGACCTTGCTTTTGAGCTCGTATTTGGAGGTAACGGTGGCGTAGCCGCTTTTGGTGTTGGTCCCGGCGGTATAGTTGACGAAGCTGGGAAAGACCACCTGCTTCTCCGCCGCCTGCACCTCGTCGAAGGTCAGGCCCGTCTGGGAGAGCATGAACTCGCAGCAGGCCTTGTACCCGGACCGCAGCAGCGGGTCCTTCAGGTCTAGAGCATTTGCAAGCTCACAGAGGATGTCCGCGTCGGACCGGGACTCATACAGCGGCTTGATGGCCGCTCGGGTCACGGACACCTTGCCGTTTCCGTAGCTGCGGTAGGTGGCTCTCTCCAAAAAGCTGCAGCTGGGCAGCACGATGTCCGCAAGCTTGGCGGTGTCTGTCATAAAAAGGTCCGTGTCCACAAAGAAGTCCAGCTTGTCGATGGCGCGGCGGATGTGGGTGTCGTTTGCGAACATTCGGTAGTTCATGCCCAGGGCGAAAATGGCCCGGATGGGATAGGGCGTTCCCTCCTCGATCTGGCGGGCCAGGTCCATGCTCTGCCCCTGCTCCATGATCTCCGCCCACAGCGGAAAGCGCTGCTCCCCCACCTTCTTTTGATAGTGATAGGGAAAGGTGTCCACCGCGAAGAGATCGTCCAGCACATTGTCCCCGCCGAAGCTGGGCTCCGCGAATTTCAGGGGGATCTGGCCGCCCTTTCGGTCATAGTTCCCGGTGATGGCGCTCAGGGCCATGATGGCCCGATAGGACTGGAGGCCGTTGGTGTGGTGGGAGACGGCGGCAGGCCCCTCGTTGATGGACATGGGGCCGTTCTCCGTCAGCATGTGGGCGGCGGCGAGAATATCCTCCTTTGGCACGGTGGTGACGGAGGATACATAGTCCACGTCGAATTTTCGGACATACTCCGCATATTCGGGAAAGCCGTAGACATGCTGGTCGATGTAATCGTGGTCGATCCTGTCCCACTGGATGAAGAGGTTTGCAAAGCAGTGGGCCAGGGCACCATCGGTCCCCGGAAGGGGGCGCAGGTGCAGGTCCGCCAGGCGCACCACCGCCGGCGTGATCCGCGGGTCCACGATGACGACCTTCAGCCCGTTTTCCCGCTTATACTGCTCCAGCCGCTTGGTCTCCACGATGGAGCCAGAATAGTAGCGGTTGAAGGCCCAGCCCAGAAACACGCCGGAATAGCGTTGGTCCGCCCGAGAATCGCACCCGGCGTTGAGCACGTTTGCCATATAGGCGGAGTATTTGCAGTTGGAGTCGTCCGTGCAGTAATTTTTGCTGCCAAAGGAGTAGAGGAAGCGCCGGTAAATGGGGCGGTACCACTTGGGGTACCCGGTGTAGAACACTACGCTGTCCGCCCCGGACTCCCGCTTGATGGTGTTGAGCTTTTCCGCGATGAGGGCATAGGCCTCCTCCCAGGTGATGGGGGCAAACTCCCCGCTTCCCCGGGGACCGGTCCGCCGCAGCGGTGTGCGGATGCGGTCCTCCCGGTACACGTAGCTCCGGGCGGCCTGTCCCCGCTGGCAGAGATAGCCGTACCCCGTGGGGTCTCCCGGCGTCCCCTCCACCCGAAGGACCTTGCCATCCTTCACATAGACGTCCATGCCGCACCCGCGCATACAGACCTCGCAGGAGGTGTGGATCACTTGGATGCCGGTATCCGCTCCGGCCTGCTTTGCGGTCAGCTTTTCCTCTTTTGTCAGCATGTTCTCCCGCCTTTCCCACTTCCAAGAAGCCGCGATAGAAGCGCCACTGTCTCCCGGTTATCCTCCGCACCGTTCTCCACTGCCCTAAACCGGATGGCCTGGTTTTGACAGGCCCGCTCGCAGGCGGCGGGCAGTCCCAGAAGAAGCCGCTCCCGGCAGCCGTTGCACTTGCTTGCCTTGCCGGCGCTGTTCAACGCCACGGCCCCGATGGGGCAGGCCTTGACGCAGGCACCGCAGCCGACGCACGCTGCGCCGTCCAGCAGCACCAGTCCGGTCTCGGCGTCCACGGTGTAGCAGCCCTGCCGGCACACCCGCTGGCAGATGGGATCCCTGCAGTGCATACAGCCAACGGAGGCATAGCGGATCACCGTTTTTCCGCCGCTGTGTTCCTCCAGTGTGACGATCCGGCGGCAGGGCGCGTCGACGCCGATCACGGTGTCGCACTGGTCCATGCAGGCCACCGCGCAGGTGCCGCAGGCCACACATTCGCTGGGGTCGAACTCTACTCGAAAGGGCATGGTCCTCCCCTCCTTCTTACTGCATCGCTTCCCGGATGACCCGGAGCACATTGCCGGAAAAGAGCTTATCCAGCTGCCGGGGCGTGACGCCCCGACGCTCCAGCTCCCGGTAGAGCCGCTCCATTTTGGTGGGCTCGTCGATCTCGGGTGTCCCCTCCGTACCGTCAAAATCGGTGCCGATGGCAACGCAGTCCTCCCCGCCCACCCGGATGAAGTGGAGGGCGTGGGCGGCGATCTGCTCCACGGTGCAGGAGGTGGCCTCCCGGCTTGCGATGAAGTCCGGGCAGAAGTTGACGCCGGAGACGCCGCCCTTGTCCGCCAGGACCCGGATCATCTCGTCCGTCAGGTTCCGCAGCCGGTCGCACACCGCCCGGCAGCTGGAGTGGGAGGCGACAAAAGGTTTTTCCGCCAGGTCCACCACATCCCAAAATCCGCCGTCGGAGAGATGGGAGACGTCCACCAGTACCCCCACGCGCTGCATCTCCCGCACGGCGTCCCGGCCGAAGGGGGTGAGCCCCTCCTCCGTTTTGCCCGGCACATTGGGCGATCCCA
>JAFUGI010000162.1 GCA_017469475.1 Oscillibacter sp.
GAAGGCGTAGGCCCAGCGGATATAGCGGTAGCTGGAGGCCGTGAGGCTGCCGGTCAGGTTGTTGTACACCCCGGTAAAGGTGGGCAGCACCATGGTCAGCATCACCGCCAGCACCGCGATGATCAGCACCAGCATGGCGGCGGGGTAAGTCACGGCGCCCCGCAGCTTGTCGGAAATGGTCTTTTGGTCCGCGTAATACCGGGCCAGACGGAAGAGCGTATCCTCCAGCCGGCCGGAGCTCTCGCCGGCGGACACCATTTGCAGCGCGTACTTGGGGAAGACGCCGCTCTCCTCCATGGCGGCGGCCAGGCCGCAGCCCTCCTCCACCCGTTTTCCCATCAGGGCAAGCCCCTCCTCCAGCACGCCGCCGGAGGTATGCTCCCCGCTTTGCAGCAGGGCAATGGCCTCGTCCGTCTGGATGCCGGACTGCGCCATCATGGCCATACTCTCGCAGAAAGCGCTGACTCCCAGATTGTCCAGTTTGCGTTTGCTCATCGTCCTTCACCCGCTCTCATTCTCTCAGCGGACCCGTCAATAGACATACAGATCCGCGTAGTTGCTTCCGTCGCCGACAAATGTGTCGTCCGCCCCGTTGGCCGAGAAGGTCAGGTCCAGCCGGTTCCAGCTGTCCTTGCTGACCTGATAGCTCACCGTGACCCAGCCGGTCTGGTCCGTGTAGAACATGTTCCAGGCATGGTAGAGATCGTTGGGCGAAACGTAGCCGAAGATCATCTTGGTGGGGATGCCCTGGCTTCGCAGCATGGCGGCGGCCAGAGCCGCATAGTCAAAGCAGATGCCCTTGCCGCTGGCCATGGTGGCGTCCGGCTGGGAGAGATACCCGTTTCGGACACTGGCGGCCTTGTCCGCGTCGTAGGAGACGCTGGTGCAGATATAGTCATAGACCGCGGACACCACTCCCACCTCGTCCCCGGCCTGGGCCGCCAGCTGGGCGGCCTTCTTCACACAGTCAGAGCCCTGGCTGTAGTTTACATAATCATTTGGCCGGAGGAAGGGCTGGAACTCGTCTGCCAGCGCCACGTCGCAGGAAGCGGTATAAAGCTCCGTGTACTTGCTCTCCGACACATTTTTCATGACCCGCACGGTATACGTCCCGTCCCCGCTTTGCAGGGGGAAGATGGAGGGCGTGCCGTCAGAGGCCATGTCGTAGTTGTAGGTGATCTCCTCCCGGATGACCTGGAGCTTCAGCCGGGCGTCCGCCACCACGGAGGCCCCCAGGTAGCCCTGGTCCACGGCGGAGAGGTCCAGCCGGACCCCGTTCCCGCCCTCCGCCAGGTCCTCGTGGAACTGTGCGTCCGCAAAGTCCGGCGTGTCATAGGGTGTAAAGTTTTCATCCTTTTCAGGTTTTTCCGCCTCTGCGGCTGGTGGGGCGGTCGTTCCGCCGCTGCTCCCGCCGGAGGCCGGGGCGCCGGGCGAGCCGCCGCAGCCGCTGAGCATCAGCAGCGCCAGCATCCAGCACCAGAGTCTGATCCGCTTCAACCCGTCCGTCACCTCCTTCCCCTGGGGGCTTGTCCTTTGTTTTCCGGCGCACTCCGCCGGGTGTGCTTTGTTTTTCCGCCGGGTGCGCTCCCGTCCTTACGGCTCCGCCGTCAGCGGAAGGCCGCCGGCGCTGTCCGCCTCCTCCAGCATCCCGTGGAGCACGTATCGGGCCTGGTCAAATACATAGGCGCAGGTGGAGAGGACCACATAGCGGCCCGCCTCGTCCAGTGCCGCGTCCGCCTGAAAATCCGACGCCTCCAGCACCATGGGAAGATACCAGTCCATCCCCTCCTCCGGCACGGAGAAGATGGTATAGGTCTCCGAATAGGCGGAGGTAGTATAGCCGCTGAACAGCACCACCCGATAGTCCCGCTCCGGCGTCAGCAGCCACATGATGGGGTGGGCCTCGTAAAATCCCGGCTGGGACCAGTTCTCCAGGGCGGAGAACATGGAGCCGTTTTTCATGTGGTGGCCGTAAATGATGGTGTTGGCATCCTGAAACTCCGGGCGGTTGTCCGCCTCCACAAAAATGGAGCCGGCGGCGCTGTAGGACCGGTCATAGCTCCGGTGTAGGTAGGTGTCGTCCGTCTCTCCCTGGAGCACCGGATAGTTGATGGGCGTGCCCTCACAGTAGAGCCAGCCCGCCACGTCCGGGTTCACGGACCGCAAAGCGGCAAAATCCACGGTGATGGGCGCCAGGACCGGAGGCGGCGCTTCCTCCCCCTCCCGGGGCAAGTCCATCTCCTGCGGTGCCTGGGACGGCCGGGTATACTGGTCCGCCGCCTGGGCATAGCGCCGGTCGCTGAGGCGATATTGGTGCTGGATCAGCGCCGCCGCGCCGGCGGACGCCAAAAACACCACCAGCAAAACCACCATGGCGATCCTTCTCAACCACGTTCTCATATCGCTTTCCTACCTGTCTCCATCCGTCCGGCGCAGGTCCTCCTCCAGCTGCAAGCGGAGCTTTTCCCGCTCCCGCTCCCGCAGTCGGCCGGCCAACAGATGGAACATGACGCCGCAGCCCGCGAAGCACAGTACATACAGCTTGCCGATGCGGCTGGTGTAGATCATCATGAGCCGGCCCAGCATGGGCACATGGTATTCCACCCGGCCGATGAGGTCGTCATAGGGCACGGCGCTCAGATCCTCTCCGGCGTTGGCGTCCCCCTTGGTGATGAGCTCCCCCACCACCAGCTGGTTGCGCACCACCCGGTGGGTGACCACCGTGCCGCCGCTCCAAAAGGCCACCACATCTCCGCTTTCCGCATCCTCCGGCCGGATGGGCGCCACGTATACCGCGCTCCCCTCCGGAATGGCGGGAGCCATGCTGCCGCTGACCACGTGATAGACCTGATACCCCAGAAGCTGGGGCACCGTCAGCGGCAGGTATGTGACGATCACCGCCACCAGCATCAAGGTGCCCAAAAGGCCGCAAAGGGCGGAAATCCACTTTCCGCCCTTGCTCCCGGACCGCTGCATCGGCGGCAGAGTATCATTGCTC
>JAFUGI010000163.1 GCA_017469475.1 Oscillibacter sp.
CGATGGCGTTGGACTTGGTCAGGGCGCCGAGGCTCCCGGAGGCAATGACCGTCAGCGCGGCGTACATGGCGTCCAAGGCGGCCCCCGGCGGCCCCAGGGCAGCGGCCATGACGTACATGGGTCCGCCGGTGAGCTGCCCCCGCCGGTCTGCCCGGCGGTACTTGGCGCAGAGCAGACACTCGGCAAATTTGGTGGAGAGCCCCAGGGCCGCGGCCAGCTCCATCCACACCAGCGCCCCCGGCCCGCCGGAGGACAGCGCCGTGGCAACGCCCACCAGGTTCCCGGTGCCGATGGTGGCGGCCAGGGCGGTCATCAGGGAGGAAAAGGGGGAGATGCCCTCCTGCCCGGCCCTGCGGCTCTCCCGCCCCAGGGCCAGGCTCAGGGCTCGGCCCAGCTCCCGCCAGGGGAAGAAGCGGGTGCGCACCGTCAAAAACGCGCCGGTGCCCAGCACCAGCGCCAGTGTCCCCGGCCCCCACAGGCAGCTTGCGATGGCGTTCAGCATGATGCTCCCCTCCCTCCCCAGCCTATGCGCCGGAGGGGGCGGGGTATGACCGCCGTGCCGAAGACGCGAAAGGACGGCGGATGCCCGGCTGGGGCGTTCGCGTGGGGGAATGAACGGCGCCGTGAACGCAAGCGGGGGCTTATCGACAGCGCAAGGTCCGTCCCCAGAAGGGACGGACCTTGCGTTTATGATGCGAATGATGAAAAAGCGTGCCTCAGAGACTGATCTCCACGGCCTCCGTGCTGGCTTGGGTCAGCAGGGGCGCCGCCTGGGCCAGGAAGGCGTCCACCTGGGAGGCGCACCGGCCGGTGTAGAGGGTCGGGTCCAGCACGGCTTCCATCTCCTCCTTCGTCATGGCGAAGGCCGGCTCCGCCGCCAGGCGCTCCAGAAGGTCGCAGGGCTCCCCCTCCTTCATCCGGGCGGTGGCCGCCATGGAGCAGGTGCGGATGATCTCGTGGAGGGCCTGCCGGTCGCCGCCCCGCTTGACCCCCTCCATCATCAGGTTCTCCGTGGCGATGAAGGGCAGATACTCCCGGCAGGTGCGCTCCACGATCTTTTCGTTGACATGGAGCCCGTCGGTGACGTTTTGGGCCAGGCGCAAAACGGCGTCGGCGCAGAGGAAGCCCTCCGGCAGGGAGATGCGGCGGTTGGCGGAATCGTCCAGCGTCCGCTCCAGCCACTGGACGGAGGCGGTCATGGGGGCGTTCATGGCGTCCGCTATCAGGTAGCGGGAGAGGGAGCAGATGCGCTCGCAGCGCATGGGATTGCGCTTGTAGGCCATGGCGGAGGACCCGATCTGGTTTTTTTCAAAGGGCTCCTCCACCTGCCGGTCGTGCTGCAAGAGGCGGATGTCGTTGGCCATGCGATAGCAGCTCTGGGCAATGGCGCTGAGGACGTTCAGGATGCGGCTGTCCTCCTTGCGGGGGTAGGTCTGACCGCACACGGAAAAGCAGCGCGCAAAGCCGAAGGCGGCGCTGATGCGGCGGTTCATCTCGTCGATCTTCTCCTCGTCCCCCTCGAAGAGGTCCAGGAAGCTGGCCTCGGTGCCGGTGGTGCCCCGGCAGCCGAGAAAGCGCATATGGTCCAGAACGAAGTCCAGCTCCTCCAGGTCGGAGAGCAGGTCCTGCATCCAGAGGGTGGCCCGCTTGCCCACCGTCACCAGCTGGGCGGGCTGATAGTGGGTGTAGCCCAGGGTGGGGGTGGCCTTGTACCGCTCCGCGAATTTGGCCAGGTTGGCCACCACCGCCAGGAGCTCTCCCCGGAGATAGCGCAGGCCCTCCCGGTAGAGGATGAGGTCGGCGTTGTCCGTCACGTAGCAGCTGGTGGCGCCCAGGTGGATGATGCCGGCGGCGGAGGGGGCCGCCTTGCCGTAGGCGTACACGTGGGCCATCACGTCGTGGCGGACCTCCTTTTCCCGGGCGGCGGCCAGATCAAAGTCGATGTCGTGGATGTGGGCCTCCAGCTCTGCCACCTGCTCCGCCGAAATGGGCAGGCCCAGCTCATGCTCCGCCCGGGCCAGCGCCACCCACAGCTGCCGCCACGTCTCGATCCGGGTCCGGGCGGAGAACAGGCGCAGCATGAAGGGCGAGGCGTACCGGGAGGACAGGGGGGATTCGTAAACGTCTTTGGACATGGTAAGGTCCACCTTTCTATGGTCACATTCAAAACGGGGCAAGAGGAGACCGCAGTCTCCTCTTGCGCTGATGCTTCTTATCGGAGGATGATGGCGTCCCGCTCCGGACCCACGGACACGTAGCCGATGGGGCAGCCGATGGAGCGCTCCACGTACTCCACGTATTTCCGGGCGTTCTCCGGCAGGTCCTCCCACGTCCGCACGCCGGAGATGTCGCACTGCCAGCCGGGAAGGTACTCCACCACCGGCTTGGCCTCCGGCAAAACGGCGGGGAAGGGGAAGAAGTCGATCTCCTCGCCGTTCAGCTCATAGCGGGTGCACACGGGGATCTTCTCCATGTAGCTGAGCACGTCCAGCTTGGTTAGGGCGATGCTGGTGGCCGCCTGGGTCTCCACGCCGTACCGGGTGGCCACGATGTCGATGGGTCCTACCCGGCGGGGACGGCCCGTCTTGGCGCCGTACTCCGCGCCGGCCTGGCGGAGCCTCTCCGCCTCCTCCCCGAACCACTCGCAGGTGAAGGGGCCCTCGCCCACGCAGGAGGAGTAAGCCTTCACCACGCCGATGACCTGGTCGATCCTGGCGGCGGGGAAGCCGGAGCCCACCGGGGCGTAGGCCGCCACGGGGTTGGAGGAGGTGGTGTAGGGATAGATGCCGTAGTCCAGATCCCGCAGGGCGCCCAACTGGGCCTCAAAGAGGATGCGCTTGCCCTGAGCGGAGGCCTGGCGCAAAAAGGCGCCGGTGTCGCAGATGAAGGGCTTGATCTTCTCGCCGAAGTCCGCCGCCCAGTCCAAAAGCTGCTCCATGGTATAGCCCTCCGCCCCGTACACCGGGGTGAGGGTCAGGTTCTTCCACTCCAGAAGGTCCGCCAGGTGGGCCTTGAGATGCTCGGGATAGAGGAGCTCCCCGGCCATGACGGTCTTCTTCTGGAATTTGTCGGAATAGAAGGGGGCGATGCCCTGGCGGGTGGAGCCGTACTTCTTGTCGGCGAGGCGGGCTTCCTCCAGCGCGTCCAGGTCCCGGTGCCAGGGCAGCAGCAGTGACGCCCGGTCGCTGATCTTCAGATTCTCCGGCGTGATGGCCACGCCCTTGGCGCAGATGTCCTGGATCTCCGTCCACAGATTCTCGCAGTCCAGCGCCACGCCGTTGCCCAGCACGTTCACCACGCCCTCCCGGAAGATGCCGGAGGGCAGCAGGTGCAGGGCGAACTTGCCCTTTTCGTTGACGACGGTGTGGCCGGCGTTGCCGCCGCCCTGATAGCGGACCACCACATCATAGTGCTCGGTCAGAAGATCGACCATGCGGCCCTTGCCCTCGTCGCCCCAGTTGATGCCAACGATCGCGCAATGAGACATAGACAAAACCTCCCGGGTTTCTACTTGAAACAATATCCTTTGGCTGCAAGCTCTCAAGAGCTCAACCTTTTTTATTATAGCGGCCCCGACCTTATAAGTAAAGAGCAAACTGGAGATACCGGCGATAAATTTTGCTAATAGGCCCGCCCCTTCGCGAAGCGGGATATGCAAAGTCCGCTCTTCCCAAAACCGAAAATTTGTGGTACTATCGAAACAGGACAAAAAGCGCCGCGTGAGGCGGTGCTTGGCCCCGCGGGTATGGGACAGCACGTAAGGAGAGAGACTATGAAGCTGGGATTCGACAACCAAAAGTACCTGACCACGCAGTCGGAGCAGATCAAGCGCCGCATCGCCCAGTTCGGCGGCAAGCTGTATCTGGAGTTCGGCGGGAAGCTGTTTGACGACTTCCACGCCTCCCGGGTGCTGCCGGGCTTCGAGCCAAACAGCAAGATCCGCATGCTCCAGCAGCTGAAGGAGGATGTGGAGATCGTCATCGCCATCAACGCGGCGGACATCGTGAAGAACAAGGTTCGGGGGGACCTGGGCATCACCTATGATGACGATGTGCTCCGCCTGATCGACATTTTCCGCTCTTTGGATCTGTATGTTGGCAGCGTGGTCCTGACCCGCTACCACGGACAGGCCGCGGCGGACGCCTTTTTGAAGCGGCTTGCCAGCCTCGGCATCCGCTGCTACCGCCACTATCCCATCGCGGGCTACCCGTCGGACGTTGCCCACATTGTCAGCGATGAGGGCCTGGGGAAAAACGATTACATCGAGACCTCCCACTCCCTGGTGGTGGTGACGGCACCGGGCCCTGGCAGCGGCAAAATGGCCACCTGTCTCAGCCAGCTCTACCACGACCACAAGCGGGGCGTCACGGCGGGCTACGCCAAGTTTGAGACCTTTCCCATCTGGAACCTGCCCCTCAAGCACCCGGTGAACCTGGCCTACGAGGCCGCCACGGCGGATCTGGACGATGTGAACATGATCGACCCCTTCCATCTGGAGGCCTATGGCAAAACGGCGGTGAACTACAACCGGGACGTGGAGATCTTCCCGGTGCTCAGCGCCATTTTCCAGCAGATCCAGGGCTCCTCGCCCTACCGCTCCCCCACGGACATGGGCGTGAACATGGCGGGGTACTGCATCATGGATGACGACGTGTGCTGCGACGCCTCCCGTCAGGAGATCCTGCGCCGGTACTACACCGCCTGCGTGGAGCGGGCCCAGGGCAAGGGAGGGGACGACCCGGTGCGCCGGCTGGAGCTGGTGATGCAGCAGGGGGGCGTCACCCCCGCCATCTGCCCGGCGGTGTCCGCCGCCCTTTTGAAGGCGGAGACCACCCATGCCCCGGCGGGGGCCATGGTCCTTGCCGACGGGCGCATCGTCACCGGCAAGACCTCCGACACGCTGGGCGCCGCCTCGGCGCTGCTGCTCAACGCCTTGAAGGCCGTGGGCGGCATCGACGACCACTTCGAGCTCATCTCCGCCCAGGTGCTGGAGCCCATCTGCCGCCTGAAGACCCAGTATCTGGGCCACAAGAATCCCCGCCTCCACACGGATGAAGTGCTCATGGCGCTGACCATCTCGGCCCTGACCAACCCCCTGGCGGAGATGGCCCAGCAGCAGCTGCCCAAGCTCCGGGGGTGCGACGCCCACTTCTCCGTGATCCTCAGCGACGTGGATGAAAAGCTCTTCCGCCGCCTGGGCGTCAACGTCAGCTGCGAGCCCCAGTACGAGACCAAGGGCCTCTACCACAAGTGAGGGCCCGGCCGCCGGGCCGCAGGAGAGGAAAAAACGCGGAAAAAAGAAACCAGGCCGTCGGTCAGCTGACCGGCGGCCTGGTTTTTGGAAGGAGAAGGATCACCGGCGCCAGCCGATGGCTTCAGACTGTAGACAACCAAATTTCCAATTGTTTTTGCCGGAGCTGTGCTTCGGCAAAAACACAGTAAGGCGGTCACGAAGTGCCGCCCTCGCGCCGACCAACGAGGCGAAAGCCGAGGCGATGGAGCGCGAGTGCTTCCCATGGAAGCC
>JAFUGI010000164.1 GCA_017469475.1 Oscillibacter sp.
CGGCGCAGCAGCGCCGCCGCCCACAGCCGCAGGGCTGTGCCGGCGAGAAAGAGCGCCGCCGTCAGCGCCAGGAGGCCCCACTGGGGCCGGGGCCGGTGGAGCCGGTCCAGCTCCGCGCCCACGGACACCGGGTCCCCCATCTCCGCAACAGCCAGGCGCTCCGCTTCCTCTATGGACCGGCCCTCCCGGGAAAAGGCGTCCCGCTGCTCCTCCAGATGCCACCGGAGCTCCTGGGTCACGGCGCCTCGGGCCCGCCGCCACCGGATCTGCTCCGCCACGGCGGCCAGATACGCCTCCATAGTATCAGGCTTCTCCACAGCAGGCACCTCCTCCCAGCACCCGGCGCACCCCCCGGGCGTAGACATTCCAGCTCTCCTCCTTCTCCCGCAGGGCCGCCGCGCCCCGTCGGGTCAGGTGGTAATACCGCCGGGGCTTCCCCGCATCGGACTGTCCCTCGTAGGCCGTGACCAGCCCCTTCTCCTCCAGTCCGTGGAGCAGGGGGTACAGCGTTCCCGCCTTCAGATGAAAGGTATCGTCCGACCGGAGGCGCAGCTCCTGGATCATCTGGTAGCCGTACAGGTCCCGCTCCTCCAGCAGCTTCATCACCAGCATCGCCATGCTGCCGCTGACCAATCCTTTGTCCGGTCCCATCGTCATCCTCCTTTGATATATAGATTATCTATATAATAACCGCGGTCTTCTCCTCTGTCAAGGAGAAATATAGAATATCTATATATTGACCGATAAAACCGGCGGACCTGTCGGTCCGCCGATGGTTCACAGCAGCGCGAGAGATCGCAAAAGGTACAGCCAGGCAGTGAAGGAAAAGGCGCTGCACACCGTGGTCAGCATCACGGCGCCGGAGCTCAAAAGCCCCTCGTGACCCATGTTCTTGGCCATGGTGAAACAGCTGACGGTGGTGGGCGAGCCCAGCATCACCAGAACGGCCACCAGCAGCCCGTTCCGATACCCCAGCGCCACGGCGATGGGCAGAAAGACCGCCGGGAAGACCACCAGCTTGCAGAGGCTGCACAGCAGCGTGGGCCGCCAGTATCCCGCCGCTTTTTTCAGGTTCACGGAGGCGCCCAGGGCGATGAGCCCCAGGGGCGACGCGGTAGCCGACAGGGAGGCGACCGCCCGCTGGAAAATGACCGGCTGGGGGATGGACAGCAGCGACCACGCAAGCCCCGCCAAAATGCCCAGGATGATGGGGTTCCGGGCGATGCCCAGGGCCGTTTTTTTCAGGGTGGACCGGTCCAGCCGGCCGCTGCCCGGCCCCGTCAGAGTCAGGATCACCACCGCCGCCACATTGTACAGCGGCACCGCGCCGATGATGATGAGCGGCAGGGGCCCGGTGCTGCCGAAGATGTTCTGCATCAGAGCAACCCCCAGCAGCGCCTGGCTCCCCCGGTAACCCGCCTGGATGAATTCTCCCCGGAGCGTCCGCTCCTTCACCAGCAGGGAGAGGGCAGCCATGGCCAGGATGGACAGCAGCGACGCCAAAAAGCAGAACAGCACCACGCTCCCGTCCCAAACGGCGTGAAAATCCGACTGGGCCAGGTTCTGAAACAGCTGCACCGGCAGGGCCATCTGGAAGACGAAGCGGTTGAGCCCGTCCACAAGGCCGTCGCTCAAAAGGCGGGTGCCCCGGCGCAGGGCATAGCCCAGCACCATCAGCAAAAAGACCGGCATGGTGGCGTTGAGGCTGAACATGAAATTGTCCGTAGCCAATCACCTCCGCTTGTGTGGACCGGCAAGCCGGTCCTTCTCAGTATAGTGGGCGGCGTCCCGGCCTGTCAAGAGCGGGACGCCCCACCCGCCAGAGGATGTCTTGCTTTTTTCTCCGCCATCGGGTACACTGGGAAAAACGGGTTTTCGGAAAGGCGGGCTTTTGATGGAGCTTTGTGATATGGGGACCATCCGGTCGCTGCTGGAGCGGCACGGCTTTCGCTTCTCCAAGTCCATGGGGCAGAACTTCCTCATCGACCCGGAGGTGCCCCGCCGCATCGCCGCGGCCTCCCAGGCGGACGCAGGCTGCGGCGTGCTGGAGATCGGCCCCGGCATCGGACCGCTGACGGCGGAGCTCGCCCGGCGGGCGGGCCGGGTGGTGTCCGTGGAGCTGGACCGGTCGCTGCTGCCGGTCCTGGCGGAGACCATGGCCCCCTACCCCAACGTGGAGATCGTGGCCGGCGACGCCATGAAGCTGGACCTCGCCGCCCTGGCAGCGGAAAAGCTGGCGGGGCTCACCCCCATCGTGTGCGCCAACCTGCCCTACAACATCACAACGCCCCTTTTGACCCGGTTCATCGAGACGCCCTGCTTCCAGACCGTCACCGTCCTCATTCAAAAGGAGGTGGCCCAGCGCCTGGCGGCGCCCCAGGGCTCGGCGGAGGGCGGGTCCTTCTCCCTGTTCCTCCAATACCACATGGAGGCGGAGGTGCTCTTTGACGTGCCCCGGGAGAAGTTCCTCCCCGCCCCCAAGGTGACCTCCGCTGTGCTGCGGTGCGTCCGGCGGCCCTCCCCCGCCGTGGCGGTGGAGGACGAGGGTTGGTTCTTCCGGGTGATGCGGGGCGCCTTTTTGCTGCGGCGGAAGACCCTCATCA
>JAFUGI010000165.1 GCA_017469475.1 Oscillibacter sp.
CCCCGGCCCGCGTGCTCCCGGGCAAGGGCGGCAAAGGTCTGCTCCTCCCACTGGGCGCACTGCTCCCGACTGGCGGCCAGTTCTCCCTCCAGCCGCTCCACGGCGGCCAGGGTCTCCCCCGGCTTGACGGAGAGGCGCTGTCCGATGGCCCGGGCCTGCTCCCAGGCGGCGGAGAGGTGGCGCAGCGCCCGCTGGCCGCACAGGATCTCCAGCCGGACGCCCTGGCGGAACTTCTGACAGGAGAGGACCTTCACCAGTCCCACCTGCCCGGACCGGCGGACGTGGGTGCCGCAGCAGGCGCAGCAGTCCGCCCCGGGGAAGGTGACGATGCGCACCACCCCGGTCAGCTCCTTTTTGCTCCGGTAGGGAAGGACGGCCAGCGCCTCCGGCGCCGGGAAAGTGATCTCCACCTCCCGGTCGGCCCAGATGACCTCGTTGGCCCGGGCCTCCGCCCAAAGGACCTGCTCCCAGGTCAGGGGGGCATTATAGTCGATGGTCACGGTGTCGGCCCCCAGGTGAAAGCCCACGTTGTCGCAGTGATAGATCTCGCACAAAATGCCGGAGAGGATGTGCTCCCCGGAGTGCTGCTGCATGTGGTCGAACCGGCGGGCCCAGTCCAGCGTGCCGGTGACGGCGGCGCCCACCGGCAGCGGGCGGTCGCAGGTGTGGACGATGACGCCGCTTTGCTCCTGCACATCGGTGACGGCGGCGCCGCCCAGCTCGCCGTGGTCCGCCGGCTGGCCGCCGCCCTCGGGGTAGAAGGCCGTCCGGTCCAGCACCACCGCAAAGGCTCCATCGGCCTCCTCACAGGAGAGGACGGCGGCGGTGAAGGTGCGAAGGAAGGGGTCGGCGTAGTAGAGCTTTTCCGTCTCCATGGGGGCATCTCCCTTTACAATCAGTATCAATAGATAAAAAAATTACAAATAGTATCGAAAAATCTGCCGTTTTGCCCTTGAGGCAGGGGAGGGGGCGGCGCCATAGGCTGTTCCCAGGGGCGCTCCCGCGTTTCCCCCGGCAGGGGGGCCGCCTCACGTTCCGCTCTCCAGCAGGCCCAGGGCCTGCTTCCATGTGAGGACCCGGCGGCAGGCGGTGTCGATCGCGGAGGGGTCCAGCGTGCCGTCCGCCAGGGCGGCGAGCACCTGGGGGATCTGGGCGCGGTAGTCCGAGGTCACCACCAGGTCGTTTCCCGCGGCGATGGCCAGCACCGCCGCCGACCCCTCCCGGGCGTAGGCGGCCACGGCGTCCATGGCCAGGTCGTCGGTCATCACCACGCCGGAAAAGCCCAGCTCCTCCCGCAGCACCTCATGGACCGCCGGGGACAGGGAGGCGGGCAGGGCGCCGTCCATGCAGGTGACCAGGTTGTGGGACACCAGCACGGCGGTGGCGGCGCCGCCCGCCGCCATGCCGGCGGCAAAGGGCACCAGGTCAGAGTCGGTAAAGGTCTCCCAGGGCCGGGTGTCCACGGCGACGCCGGTGTGGGTGTCGGCATTGCTGCCATAGCCGGGGAAGTGCTTGAGCACGGACCCGATGCCTGCGTCCTTCATGGCCCCCACCACGGCGCGGACGTATTCCGCCGTGGCGGCGGCGTCCCGGCCCAGGGCCCGGGAGTAGATGAAGTCCCCCGGGTCGGTGGACACGTCCGCCACCGGGGCCAGGGTCACGTTGATGCCCAGGGCCAGCAGGCGCTGGCTCTTCTCCCAGGCGTCCTCGGCGAAGATATTGCCATCCTCCTGCCCGGCGGCAGCCAGAGCCTGGGGGGATCGGGCCTTTTGGGGGAACAGGTTGGGGTTCCGGCTGGCCCGGGCCACGGTGCCGCCCTCCTCGTCCACGCCGATGAGGAGGGGGATGGCCGCCGCGTCCTGATAGGACCGGAGGGTCTCGGTGAACGCTTCCTCCGTCAGCCAGCTGCCGGAGGCGTCCTGAAAGTCCCGGCCGAAGAGGAGGTAGCCCCCCAGGTGATAGGCCGCCGCGTCCTCCGCGGCGTGGCTTGCGGGACAGCGGACGAAGAACAGCTGGCCTACCTTTTCCTCCGGGGTCATGGAGGAGAGCAGGTCCTCGATCTCCCGCACTGCCAGCTCCTCCGCCGTGGGCTCCGGGGCGGGAGCCGGTTCCGGCGCGAGGGGCGCCGCAGGAGCCTCCGGGGTCTCAGGAGTCTCTGGGGTCTCGGTTTCCGCAGACGCCTCGGGCCCCTCCGAGACCGCCGGGGCGGAGGTTGCCGGGCCGCAGGCGGTAAGGACCAGCAGCCACAGCGCCAGAAATGCCGGAAGCAGTCGTCTCATGGGGTCCTCCTTTCCCGCGCCGGCGAGGTCTTTCCGTGATTGGGAAACCGTCTGGCGGCCTGCGCCGCCGACGGCGATAGACGCAGGCCCGCGAGGGGGGGACCTCAGCGAAGTCCCTCCCTGCTGCGGGTCATGCCTCTGGCTTCACCAGGGCGATGTGCAGCTCGTCCAGCTGCTTTTGCGTCACCTCGCCGGGGGCGCCCATCATCAGGTCCTGGGCGTTTTTGTTCATGGGGAAGGGGATGATCTCCCGGATGGAGTCCTCACCCGCCAGCAGCATCACCATCCGGTCCACGCCGGGGGCAATGCCGGCGTGGGGGGGCGCGCCGTAGCAGAAGGCGTTGTACATGGCGGGGAACTTGGCCTTCACGTCGTCCTCGCCCAGGCGGACCAGCTCGAAGGCCCGGATCATGATCTCCGGGTCGTGGTTCCGCACGGCGCCGGAGCTGAGCTCCACGCCGTTGCACACCAGGTCGTACTGGTCGGCGGTGATGCTCAGGGGGTCGATCTCGCCCCGGTGGGCCTTTTCCAGCACGGCCAGCCCCCCGGAGGGCATGGAGAAGGGATTGTGGCAGAACTCCAGCTCCCCGGACTCCTCGCCGATCTCGTACATGGGGAAGTCCACGATCCAGCAGAAGGCGTACTGCTCCTTGTCCATGTGGCCGGGAACAGCGGCGCCCAGGGTCTTCACCAGCACGCCGGCGGTCTTCTGAGCGGCGGAGAGGCTGCCGGCGGAGAGGGCCACGAAGGTGTTGGGCTTCAGGTCCAGGGCGGAGATGACGGCCTCGGCCATGGGGGAGACGAACTTGGCGATGCCGCCCACGATGGCGCCGCTCTCATCCAGCCGGAACCAGTAGGGCTTGGACCCGGCCACCACCTCCACGTCGGCGAGGGTCTTGTCGATGAACTTCCGGGTCTCGTGGAAGTCCGAGACCACCACGGCCTTCACGGTGCTGCCCTCGAAGGGGCCGAAGCCGCAGCCGCCCAGCAGCGCCGTCACATCCCGCACCCGCAGGTCGATGCGCAGATCCGGCTTGTCGGAGCCGTAGGTCTCCATGGCCTCCCGGTAGGGGATGCGCAGGAAGGGAGCGGCGCTGGCCCGGTCATAGGCGCCGTACTGGGCGAAGATGGGGGGCAGCACGTCCTCCAGCACGGCGAACACGTCCTCCTGGGTGGCGAAGGCCATCTCCATGTCCAGCTGATAGAACTCGCCGGGGGAGCGGTCCGCCCGGGCGTCCTCATCCCGGAAGCAGGGGGCGATCTGGAAGTAGCGGTCGAAGCCGGAGGTCATGAGCAGCTGCTTGAACTGCTGGGGGGCCTGGGGCAGGGCGTAGAACTTGCCGGGGTGGTTCCGGGCGGGCACCAGATAGTCCCGGGCCCCCTCCGGGGAGGAGGCGGTCAGGATGGGGGTGGTGATCTCCAGGAAGCCGTGGTCCGTCATGGCCCGGCGCAGGGCGGCCACCACGTTGCACCGCAGCACGATGTTCTTTTTCACCTCGGGATTTCGCAGGTCCAGATAGCGGTACTTCAGCCGCTGGGCCTCGTCCGCCTGGCGGCTGCGGTTGATGGGGAAGGGCAGCTCGTTGTAGCGGCAGCGGCCCAGCACCTCCACCGCCTCCGGCACCACCTCGATGTCGCCGGTGGGGAGCTTGGGGTTCTTGCTGTCCCGCTCCCGGACGACGCCGGAAACGGAGATGGTGGACTCCTTGTTGATGGCCTTGAAGGTGTTCACCAGCTCCTCCGTGTCGGCCACCACCTGGGTGGTGCCGTAAAAGTCCC